>JAIRJU010000014.1 GCA_031260485.1 Pseudomonadales bacterium
GCGACGTAGGCTAGTACCCTTTTCTTCAAATCCTCGCTGTAGGCCATTGCGGTCTCCTGATGGCGTGGGTGGGGGATGGGGGTAGCGTATGTCTAATTTATTGTGAGGTCAACTATATATACGATTCCAATAGTGATCTGCCCAAAAAAGCCGTTGTTTTCTTTGCCGATGGCGCTGCAATAGGCATGTATGCAGCCGCATATGAGGACGCCCGTCATCGATATTCTTTGCCAGAAATATATATCGTTGGAATAGCAAACCTACAAGGTGTAGATGCTTCCGGTATGCAACGACGCAGTGGCGAATATTTGATTGGTTTACAGGACAGAACCGCTGCCTTCAAAGCCCATGAAAACCTTTTCTTTCAGATTAAATCATCTATGATCGACGCGATGACTATGCTCACCTGCCCAGATTGCCGCGTATATATTGGAGGTTATTCAAATGGAGGAGACTGGGCCTACACGATGGCTGCCAGACATACGGAGCTATTTGAAGGCGTAATTAGCTTATCAATGCTTTCTGCAAGAGCGGCAGCACTTTATTCTCCTGCCCAATTCAGACAAAAGATGTTCTTGGCGGCAGGCATCTATGAAGATGTCGCACAAAATTTAGCTGCCCAAATTGTCGATATCAGAAAAAATGCTGAGCTTGAAACCGAGCTATGCAACGCCTATACCGGCCATGACATGCTACTGTGGAGCAATGCGCTGACTGTTGCTTACCTATGGATGCTAGGCAATCACGAAGATTTCATGGAGGAATCAAAGCGCACTTGTATCCCGCCTTTTCCATAAGCGTACACCACGCCAATACGCATGATGGAGTTCGATAGGCGCAAGCTCCGCCTTCCAGTGGTGGAAGCCGAAGTCTGCGATGGCGTGTTCCTTGGGCCGCGCCGCACTCTCGTGACGCCTCGGCCCCTTTCCGCCAAACAAAAATTTTATGCGCCATGCCTGAGGCTTCCTTAATGCTTGGATTATTGCTTTGTAGTTTCCGTACTTTTTGACAACGCTCCTCAACCGCCGAAAGGAATCTTCAATGCAAACCGCTTCCTGTCTTCTGCATTACCGCAAGCTCGCTGTTGCCATCGCACTGTGCTGTGGCAGCACATCTGTGGTACTGGCCCAGAACGTGGAGGAAATCCAAGTCACCGGTACGCGCATCCGCCAGACCGATGGCATGGCGACGCCGGTGCCCATCACCGCCATCACCGCCGACGAACTGCAAAATTTCGAGCCGGGTGCTGGCGTGGCGCAACAGCTTGATGCGGTGCCGCAGTTCATCTCCACCCAAACCTCCCAGAAAGCCGCCAACACGCCCTTGCCCGGCAACCAGGGCGGCAGCTTTTTGAACCT
Source organism: Pseudomonadales bacterium (assembly GCA_031260485.1). Classification (GTDB taxonomy): domain Bacteria; phylum Pseudomonadota; class Gammaproteobacteria; order Pseudomonadales; family Pseudohongiellaceae; genus CAILUG01. The sequence continues at coordinate 1,359 of JAIRJU010000014.1, forward strand.
GCGCGGCCTCGGCAACAACCGCACGCTGGTGCTGTTCGATGGCTCGCGCGTGGTGCCGGGCGATAAATTCGGCTCAGTGAACGTCGATACCTTCCCCACCGCGCTGATCCGTACCGTGGATGTCGTCACCGGCGGCGCATCCGCCGCCTATGGCGCCGATGCCGTTGGCGGCGCGGTCAACTTCGTGCTCAACCGCGAATTCGAGGGCGTCAAATTCCAGAGCGGCACTGGGATCACCGAATGGGGCGATGGTCAGCGTTGGAACCTGTCGCTGGCGGGCGGTACCAAGGTCGGCGACAACCTGCATCTGATCGGCTCGCTCGAAGCGCGGCACATCAACCAAGTGCTGCGCGATCCCACCCAGTTCGGCTCCTGGTACCAGCGCGTGGGCGTAGTAACCAACCCTGCCTGGTCCCCCGGCGCGCCGATCGGTACTCCGCAGCGCCTGACCTTGCCGTGGGTAACTTCCAGCGAAAACAACCCCACCGGCGTCATCTGGGCGCGCAGCGGCCCCAACAGCAACAGCCCGCTGATTCCTTTCGATCTGAATGGCATGACTTTCCTGCAAAACGGCAGCGCCGTGCGGCCTTACGTGCATGGCGATGTGTACGCGGCGCCGAACGCGGTAGGCACCACCAAAACCATGTCTGGCGGCCCCGAAGGCATTCTGGCGAACAACGCCTTCAATGGCGGCCCCAACCTGGCCGAGGTGACACAGCGCTCCGCCTTCAGCGCGGTCAAGTACGACTTCACAGACAAGCTCTTTGGTTTCGCGCAGATCATGCTCGGCCGTTCCGAATCCGCCAACGACCAAACCATCGCGGGCCACACCGGCGCCAACCTGCGCTTGCGTGACAACCTTTACGCCACGGTATTCCGCAACAACGCCTTTCTGCCCGCCGATGTGGCGGCCGCCATGGACCGCGCCGGCATTGATTCGTTCCAGTTGCACAAGAATGGCTCCTTTCCCGAAGACCTGGTGCTCGGCAAAGGCGCCTTGAACAAGGTCGTCTATACCACCTATTCGTGGAGCGTCGGCGTCGACGTCGAACTGCCCAAGGACTGGAACCTGCGCACCTCGTGGCAGTCGGGCCGTGCCGACAAGCGCGCCGGGGTGTACGACGAAATCCGCGTCGATCGCATGTTCCTGGCCATGGACGCGGTGCGCGATCCCAAAACCGGCGCCATCGTCTGCAACGTGCAGCTTTATAACCCCACGCCCGCGCAACTCGCCGCCTCGCCTTCGGTGGCAGGCAGATTCGGCAAGGACGGCAAACCACTGCAATCGCCGATTGGTCTGGACAATGTCGTGCGCGATTGCGTGCCCTTCAACATAATGGGATCGAAAGGCGTAACGGATGCGGTGAACAACTACATCACCACGCCGAAGATCGACGACGGCTACGTGGATCAGGACTTCGCCGAAGCATTATTGACCGGCGATCTCTTCCAGGCCTGGGCAGGCCCGGTGAGCTTCGCGGGCGGCCTCACCTGGCGCAAGCAATCCTTCGCGGACAAATCTCTGCCTGAGAGCATCGACCTCCTCGGCCCGCCGCTCAACGCGCCCGAACTCGGCATTCGCGGCATCCCGACCGGCTATACCGGCGGCGGCGCCAACCTGCACGCCTTCTCCACCGTGCCGAACATCTCAGGCCAGTACGACGTGTGGGAATGGTTCAGTGAGATAAACATGAAACTTTACAAGGCGCAGAACGGCCCGCAGAGCCTGGGCGGCAGCCTGGCCTACCGTTCGTCCGACTATTCCAGCGTAGGCCGCATCGCAAGCTGGAAAATGGGCCTGGATTTCCAGGCGTTCGACGATCTGCGCCTGCGCGCCACCAAATCGCGCGACGTGCGCGAAGCCGCCTTCAACGAACGCTTCGACGCGCGCGGCGGCGGCGGCATTGTCAACGACCCGCGCTTCAACAACATCCCCGCACAGATTTCCTCGATCAGCGGCGGCAACCCAGACCTCAAGCCCGAAGTCGCCGACACCGTGGTGTTCGGCTTCGTCTATCAACCGTCCTGGCTCAACGGCTTGCAAGTATCCACCGACTGGTACGACGTGAAGATTCACGACGCCGTGGGCCAGCTTGGCCTGCAACGCATCGTCAACGAATGCGAAGTCAACCACGTTACCGCACTCTGCGCGCAGATCGACCGTAACCCCGATGGCTCCATCGGCATCGTGCGCGACACTTTCCTCAACGTGGCGCAAGCCAGAGTGAAGGGCGTGGATTTGGAATTCTCGTACCGTATGGAGCCGAACTTCTTCGCCAATCAAAAAGAATCGTTCAATATCCGCGGCCTGGTCGGCTACATCGCGGAACGCTCCGATACGCCGCTCGGCGGCAAACCCCTCGACGTAGCGGGCGGCATCAACACGCCGGATCTTACTTCCGTGGTCACTGCCAACTACAGCGTCGGCCCCTACGGCTTTCAGTTGCAACAGCGCTACATCGCCAGAACCATCCGCGATGTGAACTGGGTGGAAGGCGTGGACATCGACATCAACACCATCGCCTCCGGCAACTGGACCAACGGTCAAATATCGTACACCGGCGATATGAACAACGGCGGCACCTGGAACCTCGCCTTCAACGTGCAGAACCTGTTCGACCGCCACCCGCCGACTCTGGCAGATTTCAACAACAACTATGACGTGCTGGGGCGGCGTTATCAGGTGAGCTTTGGGATGCAGTTCTAAATTTTTCGTTCTATTCAGGGCTTGTTGATAAGCATCGTTCGGTAGATACAATAACCACCATGAACAGCAAAGCGCTCATCAAGCAACTGGAACAAGACGGTTGGGCGCTGCGTGGCGTGAAAGGCAGTCATCACATTTTTCACCACCCTATCAAGCCTGGCCATATCAGTGTTCCGCACCCCAAGCGCGATTTGGGACCGGGACTGGTTCACAAACTATTGAAACAGGCAGGGTTGAAATGACGGGAAAACACCATGAAATTTCCGATCGCAATTGAACCCGGCAGCGATACTACCGCCTGGGGCGTGGTGGTGCCGGATCTACCCGGTTGCTTCTCCGCTGGCGACACCGCGGAAGAGGCGTTCATCAACGCGGCAGAGGCTATTGAGCTACACCTTGAAACGCTGGCCGAGGATAACGGCGCAATCCCCACGCCGCGTTCGATCGGGCATTGGCAAAGCGACCCGGAGTTTGCCGGTTGGGTATGGGCGCTGGTGGAAGTGGATATCAATCGCTTTGATGGTCGCGCCGAGAAAATCAACATTACCGTACCGCGCCGCCTCTTGGCTCGCATCGATGAATACGCTCGCACGCATGGCGCCACACGCAGCGGCTTTCTGGCCGATGCTGCGCGTGCGGCGATGGAGCGCTGAGTCTGCGTGGAATTCCTTACGGCATGGCATTTTCAAAGTAATCATGCTTATATCACCCCCGACCCGCCTTCGGGCAGTTGAGCATTGACTATAAGCATTGACCCTATAAGAGAAGAGGTAGCAACAGGGAGCCAGGCCCGCTATCACGCTCCGGCAAGGTTCCCATACCGTGGTATGAAAAACGACGTGGTATGAAAGAGTTCCTATTCAAATATCCTGCACAAATATTCCGCGAGAGTGAGTTCATTTTTGCCAGCGGCTGGTCGCTGGCGCTGCTCTACTCGCTTGTTGCGCTGTGCGCCGTTGCCGTTGTTGCCGCACTCGTGCGCAAGCGCCAGAGCTTGCGCTGGTGGCAGCTAGGAATGCTGGGCGCCTTGCAGATTGCCATGCTGGCGCTGGTGCTGGCGGTGGTGTGGCAGCCGGCGCTGGTCCACAAGCGTTTGCTGCCCGGCGAGAATGCCGTGGCGATTCTGCTCGATACCTCTTCCAGCATGGCGCTCGCCGATGGCGCCACCACGCGCATGGCGCAAGCTCAGCAACTCTTGACTCCTGATGCGCTCAAAGATCTCGCGGCCACCTATCAGATTCTGCCCTACGCTTTCTCGAACGGCGCACAGCGCCTCGATGATTTCACCGCGTTACCCCCACCCGGCCAGAGCACCGTGCTGGGCCGCTCGCTACTCGACGCGCTGCGCCAGGGAAGCGGCAATTCGCTCGGCGCCGTGGTGCTGATCAGCGACGGCGCCGATAACGGCGGCGGCCTGAGTGCGGCCGAACTGGCGGAAATCAGCGCGTTTGGCGTGCCAGTTCACACCGTGGGCATTGGCCGCGAAAGCATTCCCGAAGACATCGAACTGAGCGAGGTGCAACTGCCGAGCAAGGCGCTGGCCGGTACCACGCTGTCGGCGCGCGTCACCATCCGGCACGATCAGGGCGGTACCGCGCGCTTGAAGGTCTACGACGGCGATACCTTCCTCAGCGCCGAGGAAATCACGCTCGATCCCGCGCAAAGCAGCACTGTGGCGCTGGTGAACATCGACGTGCCCAAGCCTGGCCGGCTCGATCTGCGCTTCACGCTCGATCCGCTCAATGGCGAACTCACCGTGGCCAACAACAGCCGCGCCCGCGTGGTGGATGTGCCTGACGGGCGCTACAAAGTGCTTTACGTGGAGGGCGAGCCGCGCTGGGAATACAAATTCATGCAGCGCGCGCTGGCCGACGACCCCAGCATCCAGCTCAGCACCTTGCTCAAGGTCACACCCAACAAGTATTACCGCCAGGGCATTGATGACCCCGCCCAGCTTGCCGACGGTTTTCCCAGCAAGCGCAGCGAACTTTATGCTTACGACGCGCTGATCATCGGCAGCATGAACGTGGCGCAGTTCAGCGCCGAACAGCAAGCGATGATCCGTGATTTCGTCAGCGAGCGCGGCGGCAGCCTGGTGATGCTGGCTGGCTTGCAAGGGCTGGGCCTTGGCGGCTGGGGCGAATCGGTGGTGGGCGAAGTGCTGCCTTCGCGTTTGTCGCAGGGCGACGCCGATTTCATCCGCGTCAAAGTGCCGGTGGTACTCACCGATGCGGGCCGCGATGCGCCCATGCTCAAGTTCAGCGACAGCGATAGCGACAACATCAAGCAGTGGTCGGAACTGCCCGCCGTGGCCGATTACCAGAAAATCGGCCCGCTGCGCCCCGCCGCCACCACGCTCTTGGAAGTGAACGTAGACGGCCAGCACTTGCCCTTGCTCGTCACGCAGCCCTATGGCCGCGGCCAGAGTTTCATTCTCGCCACTGGCGGCACCTGGCGCTGGCAGATGAGCCTGCCGCTCGACGATATGCGGCACGAAACCTTCTGGCGCCAGTTTGGCCGCAACCTCGTCGCCAATTCGCCGCGGCCTTTCGAGGTCAGCGCTGTTGCGCAAAACGGCAACATCGTGGTGCGCGCCGAAGTGCGCGATCCCGAGGCCGAGGAGAACCAGAACCTCAGCATCACCGCCGTGGCCAGTGCCACGAGCGGCGAAGTCGTCAATCTGGAACTCTTGCCCGTGGTTGGCCAAAGCGGCGTGTACCAGGCCAGCTTCACCCCGCCCACTGAGGGGCTGTACGACATCGACGCCATCTCGCGCCATGGCCAGGAATTGGTCTCCTCCGTGCGCAGCGCCATCCGCTACGATCAAGGCCAGGAAGCCTTCGGCATCCGCCAGAACCGGGCTCTCTTGGAACAGATCAGCGCCGCCACCGCTGGCCGCTATTTCACCCCCGCGCAATGGAGCCAACTGAAGGACGCCATCAGCTTCTCCAATGCCGGCATCACCGAGCAGCAGATCAATTATCTGTGGGATGCGCCGATGTTTTTCCTGCTGCTGTTCTTGCTCAAATCCGCCGAATGGCTGCTGCGCCGCCGTTGGCGCGTGATCTAGGAGCCCGCATGTCACCCCGACGCCACCTGCGCACAGTACTATCCTGTTCCGCCGCCGCTCTGGCGCTCGTGCCCGTGCTCAGCCAGGCGGCGCTGTATGTCACCGTGATTCAAGGCTTGGGCGGGCAGAGCGAGTACGAGCGCCAATTCACCGACTCGCGCAGCAAGATCGAAGCCGCGTCGCTTACCATCACCGACGCCGACAAACTGTTCAGCTTCAGCGGCGATGCCGCCACGCGCGAAGCCATCCTGGCGCACTTCAAAACGCTCACCGCGCGCATGAACAGCGACGACCGCGCCGCGATCTACTTGGTGGGCCACGGCAGCTTCGACGGCGATACCTACAAGTTCAACATTCCTGGCGTCGACCTCACCGCCGCCGACTTCAAAACCGTGCTCGACGCCCTGCCCGGCCGCAACCATTTTCTGGTGAACACCTCAAGCACCAGCGGCGCCCTGGTGCAAGCCTTGCTGGGCACGGACGAAAAAGCCAGCAATCCCAACTATGTCATCATCGCCGCCACGCGCAACGGCATCGAACGCAACGCCACACAATTTGGCCGCTTCTTCGCCGAAGCTCTCAGTTCAGCCAGCGCCGACACCAACAAGAACCAGAGCGTGAGCATTCAAGAAGCCTTCGATTACGCGCAGCGCGCGGTCGAAGCCTACTTCAAGGATGCCGGGCGGCTCGCCACCGAACACGCGCAATTGCGCGGCGACGGCGCGGCACAATTCAACCTGTCGCGCCTCAACACCTTGCAGATCGCCGCCGAGCTTAGCGTGGCCGACAACGAACTGCGCACCTTGCTGGAGCAGCGCCAGGCCATCAACGGCAAGATCGAAGACCTGCAACTGCGCCGCGCCGAACTCGACAACGCCACCTATCTGCAACAATTACAGACGCTGATTCTGCAAACGGCGCAATTGACTGAGCAGATCGATGCACTACAGAAAAACGCGAGCAATTCCAACAGCAATTCCAACACTGACGCCAGCACTGCCCCCGCCGCCGAGGGAGCACGGCAACAATGAAGGCCCCGCATACCCTACGCAGCGCCACTATGGCCATGGGTTTCATCCTGGCCGCGTGGAGCGCGGGCACCCAGGCGCGCGATCAGCTCTACGGCGCGCTCGATAACACCGCCCTGCTCGCCTGCGAAACCCTGCACTGGAGCGGCAAACAGAGCGAGGCCGATACCTGCTATCGCGGCCTGCTCGCCGCCACTACTCCCACCGCGATCCGCGCCGAGGCCGCGTGGGCGCTCGGCGACATGCAGGGCGCCAACGCCGCGTTTCAGGCCGCGGTGGAGCAAGCGCCCGACAGCGCCCTGGTGCGTCTGCGCTGGGGCGAGTTGTACATGCAGACTTACCAGTATCAAGATGCCTACGGCCTCTTCAGCGAAGCGCTCGAGCGCGACCCGACCAATGCCTTCGCCCACATCGGCGCCGCACAAGCGCTGGCCCAGGGCAGCAACAGCGAGGAAGTGAATCAGCACATGGCGGTGGTGATGGAAGACTTCACCTCCGCGCCCGGTGCGCGCCTGCGCGGCTTGTTGATGATGGTCCGCTCGTCGCTGGAAAAGGATCAATATCAGAAAGCGCGCGCTTTCCTCGACGACGCCAAGGCGCTGGCCGACGCCAACCATTTCCTGCCGCTCGAAGCCTACGCACTGGAAGCGGCGCTGGCCTTCATGACACACCAGCCCTACCAGCAATACATCGACGCCGCGCTCGCGCTCAACCCCGCCTACGGCGATGCCTGGGCCATTCCCGGCTACTTCGCCATGATTACGCGCCGCTACCGCGAGAGTGGCGACTTCTACGAAAAAGCCGTCGCCGCCCAGCCCAATCACTGGGAAGCGCATCTCGAACTCGGGCAGAACTACCTGCGCCTCAACCAAGTGAATCCCGCGCGCGAGCACATCAATATTTCCTATACCGGCGATGCCTTCAATCCCAAAACCATCAACTTTCTGCGCCTGCTCGACCACTTCGTGCAAGACATGGAAGCGCTGAGCTATCCCAATCCGCCGCAAGGCGCGTTTCCCAAGCTCACGCTGCGGCTCGCCAAGAAAGAAACCCCCATACTGGCCGACTACGCGCGCCAACTGGCCGAACAAAGCATCGATCTTTATACCAAACGGTATAGATTCACGCCCAAGGAACCGATCGTGGTGGAAATCTACCCCAATCACGAAGATTTCGTGGTGCGCTCCATCGGAATGCCCGGTGTCGGCATCCTCGGTGTCACCTTCGGCTATCTGTTCTCGATGGATTCCCCCACCGCGCAACACGACCCCAGCTATCACTGGGGCACGACGCTGTGGCACGAAATGGCGCACGTCTTTACGCTGGAAGCAAGTGGCCACCTGGTGCCGCGCTGGTTCAGCGAAGGCGTTTCGGTGTTCGAGGAATGGCGCACCGGCCCGATTCCCGGCCGCAAGATTCCGCTACCCGTATTCAAGGCCATGGCGGAAGGCAAATTTCTGCCCATCGCGCAGTTAGACGACGGCTTCATGCACCCCAGCTACGAAAATCAAGTAATCGTGTCTTACATGCAGGCCGGCTTGATATTCGATTACATCGACAGCGAATACGGCTTCGACAAAGTGGTGGACATGGTTTACCGCTTCAAGGAAGGCGACAACGCCGTCAACGCCATGGAAACCGTGCTCGGCATCAGCGCCAGCGAATTCGACAAGCGCTTCAAGCAGTTCATCGATATCGAATACGGCCCGCTGCTCAGCAAGCTCGGTGTCTGGCAGCAAGACCACAAAGCCAGCTTTGCCGCGCTGCAAGACGAAAACTGGCAAGACGCCATCGCCGCCGCAGAGCGCGCCACGTTCAGCTACCCCGATTACGTCGAAATCGACAGCCCCTACATCGCCATGGCCCGCGCCTATGCGCGCCTCGATGACCGCGACAACGAATTCAAGACACTGGAAACCTTCTGGAAGAAAGGCGGCTACGAACCGCGCGCGCTGCTCACACTCGGCAACCACTACGCCGAACGCAACCAGAACGACGACGCGCTCAAGGTCTACCGCGACGTGCTCTGGGCCAATCCTTTCATGGAAGAGTTGCATCTGCGCTTGGGCAATCTTTACTTGGCAATGAATCGGCCACAAGACGCGCTCAAGGAATACCACGTGCTGCTCGCGCTCAACCCCGCCGACAAGGCCGAAGCCAACCTCAAGCTGGCCACCGCCTACAAAGCCACAGGCGACACCGCCAAAGCCATGGAATACCTGATGACCACCCTGGACATCGCCCCGCAGTACCGCGACGCACAAAAGCTGCTGCTCGAATTGAGCCGTGGCGGCAATAACTGACTGAATGTTGTATTCCTTCCCCCTTCCCCGCTACCAACAGCAACACCAACAGGACCCCTCTATGAACGACGCAGCAATGGCACAGCAAGGCATCGACGGCACCCGCGAACTGGTACAGCGCTTCCAGCAGGCCACCAACAAGATCCGTGAACAGGTGCGCGGCACCATCGTGGGTCAGGACGACGTAGTGGAAAGTCTGCTGGTGACGCTGTTCGTCGGTGGCCACTGTCTGATCACCGGGATGCCCGGCACCGCGAAAACCCTGCTGGTACATACACTCGCCACCGCGCTCGGCCTCAACTTCAAGCGCATCCAGTTCACCCCCGACCTGATGCCCACCGACATCACCGGCACCGACATGGTGGAAGAAAACCAAAGCACCGGCCACCGCGAATGGCGCTTCATCCCCGGCCCCGTGTTCACCAACGTGCTGCTTGCCGACGAAATCAACCGCACGCCGCCGAAAACCCAGGCCGCGCTGCTCGAAGCGATGCAGGAAAAAACCGTGACAGTGCGAGGCAAGAACCACAAGATCGACAAGCCCTTCTTCGTACTCGCCACGCAAAACCCCATCGAACTCGAAGGCACGTATCCCTTGCCGGAAGCGCAGCTCGACCGCTTTCTGTTCAATGTGACACTCGACTATCTGAGCCCCGTGGAAGAAGTCAACGTGGTCGATCGCTTCACCAAGAGCGTCGATATGCCCCCTGTGCTGCCTTGCACCAATGGCGAGGAAATCGTGCAGTTCCAATCCCTGGTGCGCCAGGTGCCGATTTCCAGCAACCTCAACCGCTACGCGGTGGACATCGTGCGCGCTACGCGGCCTTCCGATCCGATCGCGCCGGACATCATCAAGAAGTACGCCAACTTTGGCGCCTCGATCCGCGCCACCATGAACCTGGTGCTCGCCGCCAAGGCGCGCGCGCTGATGAACAATCGCTATCACGTCATCGCCGAGGATTTGAGAACCCTGGCGCTGCCGATTCTGCGTCACCGCGTGTTGCCCAACTATTATGCCGAATCCGATGGTGTCAGCATCGACCAGATCCTGCGCGCCATGCTCGATGCGCTGCCGCTACCCACCGGGGATTGAGCCATGGCTACCGCCGCCAACAAGACCAGCGCGCCGTTCCATCTGCTCGATCCCAAGGTGCTGGCCAGCATTGCCAACCTGGAACTGGTGGCCAGAGGCGTGGTGGAAGGCTTCGTGATCGGCCTGCACCGTTCGCCCAAGTTCGGTTTCAGCCAGGAATTCGTGGAATACCGCGCCTATGGCGAAGGCGATGATCCGCGCTACATCGACTGGAACGTATTCGCGCGCACCGGCAAAACCTTCATCAAGCGCTTTCTCGGCGAAACCAACAGCCATTTGATGATCATGCTCGACGCCTCGGCGTCGATGGGCTTTGGCAGCCGCGGCATCAGCAAGCTGCACGTGGGCAAAATGCTCGCCGCGGCGCTGGCCTATATGTCTGCGCGCCAGCACGACGCGGTAGGCGTGATGGTGTTCGCTGACGACATCCTCGACTACCGCCCCCCCGCGAGCCGCAGCGGTTCGCTGCAAGGCGTGATGCACACCCTGGACAAGGCCGAGGCGCGGCAAGGCACCGTGCTCAGCAAACCAATGGCGCGCTTTCAGGAGCGCATCAAGCGCCGTGGCCTGGTGGCTGTGATTTCCGACTTTTACTGTGATACTGAAGAGTTGCTGGAAAACGTGCGTCCGCTCGCCATGCAGGGCCAGGACGTGATTCTGTTTCATCTGCTCGATCCCGCCGAGTTGACGCCAGAGATCAAGGAATCGACGCTGTATGAAGACATGGAAACCGGCCATGCCATCGAGGTGTCGCCCGCGTTCATGAAAAAGGAATACCGCGAGCGCATCGCGGCGCATGTCGCCGCACTCCAGAATGCCGCGCGCGGCATCAACGCCGACCACGTTCTGGTCAACACCGGCGAACCGCTGGAACGCGCCCTGCACAGCTATCTCACCTTCCGGGAAAAACGGGGTTAAGCCATGGGATTGATTACACCGCTGTTCCTGCTCGGTTTGTTCGGCCTTGCGCTGCCGTGGTGGCTGCACCGGCTGGAAACGCAAACCACCGAGCGTGAGAAATTCAGCACCACACGCTTTCTGGAAGCCTCCAAAAAGCGCATTCACGTACAGCGCAAACTGCGCTTTTTGCTGTTGATGGCGCTGCGCATGTTGTTCCTCGCGCTCCTGGCGCTGGCCTTCGCGCGGCCCCTTTGGTTCGACAGGCCCCAATCGACTATCACCGCCGACACCACGCACCATGTGATCGTGATCGACACCTCGCTCTCGATGCGCGGCGCTGGCAAGTTCGCCGCGGCGCAGCAAGCCGCGCAAGCCCTGCTCGCCAACCTCGGCAGCGACGACATCGCCAGTCTCTACGCCGCCAGCAGCAGCGTGCGCACCGTGTCCAAGGCCAGCGCCGACATCGACCAATTACGCGGGCTCGTCGCCACGCTCGAACCCGACAAAGGCCATCTCGATTTTGGCCAAATGGTTGGCGCGCTCAACAGCCTGATCGAAAAAAGCCAGGCCAATATCACGCTGCACGTCTTCAGCGATTTCCAGCAAAGCGCTGCCGCGACGCGCTTCGCCGACATGATTCCCAATGTCATCAAAAGCCGCCCGCTCACGCTCGATCTGCATCAGGTCAACGCTACGCCCGCCGCGAATCTGGCAGTGGAGGCGGTGGTGGTGGAAGGCCGCAACGCCGTGGTCGCCAGCGTGCATGGCTGGAATCAAGGCGAGGACGAACACACTTACACCCTCGCGCTCAGCATCAATGGTAGCCAGGTGCAACAGCAGCGCGTGAGCCACAGCGGCGATGGCGTTTTCACCGTGCGCTTTCCCGAGCTGAGCTTTGCCGCAGGTGACAACCGCGTCGATGTCAGCCTGAGCCCCAACGATACGCTGGCGGACGATGATCTGCGCCACGCGGTATTCGACAACTCTCCGGCCGCGCCGGTCTTGCTGCTCACCGAAGACAAGAACTCGCTCGGCGTCACCTATGTCAGCGCCGCGCTCGCCACCGCGCCGCGCGGCTATCAGGTGGAAGTGGTCAACGTGAAAGACGTCGATCCTCGCATCATGCAGCGCTATCCCTGGCTGATCATCGAAGACATCGGCGCGCTCAGCGGCAACCTCGACGCTGCCGTGCGCGACTACATCAACGGCGGCGGCTCGGTATTCGCCGCCGCCGGCCCACGCGCCGCCGCGCTGTCCACGCTGCCGGTGCTCGGCAACGCGGTGAGCGGCCCCCAGCTTGGCAGCGATGGCCGCGCGCTGCACCTGGGCATCACCCGTGTCGACAGCAGCCACCCGGTGCTGAGCAAAAGCAGCGGCTGGAACAACGTCAATGCCCGCGTGTTGCGTCCGGCGCTTACGCCGGACGATCGCGTTCTGGTGGCGCAAAACGCCGACAACCCGGTGCTCATCGAACGCCACATCGGCAATGGCCGCCTGCTGTTCTTCACCGCCGCGCTCGACAATTCCACCTCCGATCTGCCGGTGAAACCAGTGTTCGTGAGCCTCATGGCGCAGGTGGCGCAGTATCTGTCCAATGAGCAAATGCTGGTGAAAGACCAGGTGGTGGACAGCTATCTGCAATTGGCGCAAACCGGCGGCGCTTCCGGCCAGGTGGTCGATCCCGATGGCGACAGCTTGTTGTCGTTGCAAGACACCACGCGCGCGCAGGATGTACCGTTGAAAAAAACCGGGTACTATCAAGTCTTCACGCCAGGAGGCGAAGTACTGGTCGCGGTCAATGCCGATCCGCGCGAATCCGACCCCACGTTGATGAACGCGCAAGCTCTGCAAAACTGGCAGAGCAGCGTCAACGGGGCTGTCACCAGTGTCAATACTGCTTCACTCGTGGATCCGCTCAACCGAGAGGCGGAACCCAACGCCATTGAAATTTGGCGTATTTTCCTGATTCTGCTGGCACTTGGCGTGCTGGCGGAATCACTGCTCGGCAATCGCTACCTGAACGTCAAGACAGGATCTTTGTGATGAACGCCACGGCAAAACTCGATCTATACCTCGAATCCTTCCGCAAACGCCTGCGCACGCTGACGCTGTTACGCGGCGCCGCCATCACCATGGCGGTGCTGCTCGTGCTCGGCACGATCGGCGCGTGGTTCTCCGTGGCCAGCGGATTCTCACCCACCACCACCAACGCATTCCGCGTGCTGCTGGTGCTGGCGCTCGCCGGCGCCGTCTTGCGCGGCATCGCTGATCCGCTCAAGCGCCTGCGCCAGCACCTCGACCGCGACGTGGAAAAACGAGTGCCCGCCTTCGATGGCCGCATCACCACCTACGCGCAGATCAAGCAGGAACAAAACCCCTTCACCGACCTGCTCGCCGAAGACACGCTCAACATCAGCGCCTATCACCCGGTGCAAGAGCAGGTGAAACAGGCCGATTTGAATAAAGCCCGCCTCGCGTTCGGCGCCGCCACTCTGGCGCTGCTGTATGTATTGATCGCGGGGCCTGGCCTTTTGAACTACAGCCTGCGCAACCTGCTCGGCGGCTGGATGATTTCCGATCTGCTGCCGCCGCAGAGCATCGCCGTCACCCCTGGCGATCAAGCCGTGCGCCGCGGCGCCAATTTGCGCATCACCTCCACCATGAACGGCTTCAATCCTGAAGAAGCCGCCATCCACATCCGCAACGACAACGGCCAATGGCAAGAAGTGGCGATGGTGCAGAGCCCCTTGGGTTACGAGTTCACCTTCTTCTCGCTGCAACGCAGCACCAACTACTACGTCAGCTCTGGCGGGATGCGCAGCCCGGAATATGCCATCAGCGTGGTGGACGTACCCGGCATCCAGAGCCTGTCGCTCACTTACAATTTCCCCGAATGGAGCGAGCGCGAACCGGAAACCAGCACTAGCGGCGACGTGCGCGCGCTGCCCGATACCCGCATCGACCTCACCGTGACCACCACCGCGCCGCTGTCCGCGGGGCAACTGGTGCTCAATGCCGCGCCGCAGTCCATGAAGCTCAACGGCAATCAGGCCAACACCAGTTTCGAGGTGCTCGAGGAAGGGCAGTACTACATCGCTGCCTTGGTGGGCGGCGATCAGGTGCGCATCAGCGATGACTTTTTCATCCGGCTGTCCGAAGACGGCAAACCGGAAATCCAGATCACCAAACCCGGCGGCGACTACAACGCCAGCGGCATCGAGGAAGTGCTGACGCGCATCACGGCCAAGGACGACTACGGCCTTACCAAGGTTCTGCTGAATTACTCGGTGAACGGCGGCAAATTCCAACAGGTGGATCTGAGCCAGGAGCACGTGCGCGAACTTACAGCCGAGCACCTTTTCATGCTGGAAGAAATGACCACCGTGGCCACGCGCGCGGTACAGCCGAACGTAGGGCAGTTTGAAGTAACGGTGAACGGCGACGACGCCGCGCCTGCCGTGAACGAACCGCGCATTCCGCTCGTGCCCGGCGACATCATTTCCTATTACGCCGAAGCCAGCGACCGCACGCAAACCGTGCGCACCGACATGTTCTTCATCCAGGTGCAACCATACAACCGCCGTTACTCGCAATCGCAACTCAGCGGCGGGGGTGGCGGGGGTGGTGGCGGCGGTGGGCCGCAGGACGAAATCAGTCAGCGTCAGCGCCAGATCATCGTGTCCACCTGGAACCTGATCCGCGATCAGAACGACGCCAACAAAGGCGGCCAGGTGGAAATCAACTCCAAGCTGCTGTCCGGCCTGCAAAACACGCTCGCCGAACAAGCGCAAACCCTGAGCGAGCGCGCGCGCGCCCGCGAACTGGCGCAAGATGAACAGATCAAGGAATTCGTCAACAACATGGAACGAGCGGTACAAAGTATGCACCCCGCTTCCGACTACCTGGCGATGGTGGAGTTGAACGACGCCATCCAACCCGCGCAGGAAGCGCTGCAATACCTGTTGCGTGCCGAATCCGTGTTCAACGATCTCACGATTCAGCAGCAACAAGGCGGGGGCGGCGGAGGGGGTGGCGGCAATCGCGCCAACCAGGATCTGGCCGAGATGTACGAACTGGAAATGGACCTCTCGCTCAACCAATACGAAACCGGCAACAACGCCAGCCCGCAGCAACAGCAGCAACAGGCCGAAGACCTGATGAAACAGTTGGACGATCTGGCGAAACGCCAGCAGCAACTCGCCAACAACCTGCGCAACCAGGGCCAGCTCACCGATGCGCAGCGCTATCAGCAGGAAATGCTGCGCCGCCAGGCCGAACAGTTGCAGCAGCAATTGCAGAAGCTACAGCGCCAAAATGGCCAGCAAGGCCAGCAACAAAACCAGCAGACCGCCAGCAATCAGCAGCAGGGACAACAAGGTCAACAGGGTCAGCAAGGACAACAAGGACAAGCCGGGCAGCAAGGCCAGCAGGGGCAGCAAGGCCAAGCTGGTCAGCAAGGCGGCCAGGTAGGGCAGAACGGGCAAGCCGGCCAAAGCGGCGATACTCAAGGCCAAAGCGGCGAGCAGCAGAACCCGCAAGTGGCACAGAGCGAACTGCAACGCCGCCTGGAAAGCGCCATGCGCGCCATGCAGCAAGCCGCTGACGGTATGCAAGGCAACCTGAGCCCCGAAGAAATGCAGCGCGCCGCCGACGAAGCCTCGCGTCAATTGCAGCAAGCCCGTGATCAAATCGCGCAAGACCAACTCGCCAATTTGCAGCAGGCTTTCGCCAGCCTGAACCAGGCCGGGCAGAACATGGTGCGCGAACAGGAGCGCATGGAAAAGCAATTGCAAGACGCCATGCAGAAAGCCGTGCGTGAACGCGAAAACGGCACCAACGCCAACAGCCGCGGCATGACGCCGCAGGAAGAAGCGGAACTTGCCCAAGCCAAGAAAGATCTCGCAGCACAATTGCAGCGCGTGCAAGAACAGATGCTCAACGCGGCGCAAGGCTTCAGCAACCAAGTGCCGCAGGCCAGCAACGAACTACAGCGCGCCAACGACGAAATCAGCAAGGCCGAATTGTCGCAGGCCATCAGCGATGCGGCGCTCTACATCGACGCCGGCTACGGCCTCTACATCGCCAACAACGAAGGCACGGTAACTCAAGAGCTACGCAATCTGGCGCAACGTCTGCAACAAGCGCAAGCGCTCGCCGACGGTGCCGCGGCGCCGGGCGATAGCAACCTCGACCGCGCCCGCCGTCAAGCGCAGAACCTGCGCACGCAATTGCAGCAACTGGCGCAGGGCGGCCAGAATGCGCAACAGCAAGGCCAGGACCAGCAAAACCAGGGTCAGCAAGGCCAGAACAATCAGCAAAATCAACAAGGGCAGGCGCAAAACGGCCAAGGCGCTCAGCAAGGACAACAAGGACAAGGGCAGCAAGGACAAGGGCAACAAGGAGGCCAGCAGGGCGGCGGACAACAAGGCGGCGGGCAACAGCTTGGCGCCAACAATAATGGCGGCAACGGCGGCGCCTACAACGGTGGCCGTTTCGGCGGCGCGCGCAACGGCGGTTATTGGAACGGCACCGACAATTTCTATGACGGCCCGATTCAGTTACCAGATAACTTCTTCGACAATGTTGGCACCCTGACCCAGAATGTACGCAACGCGCTGCAACAGACCGATTTGAACGCCGACGAACTGGCGCGCATCTACGATCTGCTGCGCCGCCTCGATGCCCAGCAAGTCAACCGCAACAGCGACATCCTGGCGCAGGAATACGGCGACATGCTGGCCTTGATCGAGCAATTGGAGCTTGGCCTCAAATCTGGCAGCAGCAACAGCGGCGTCAAAAATGTCCGCACCACCACCAGCGACCAGATCCCCGAGGAATACCGCGACTCCGTGGCCGAATATTTCCGCCGCCTCAGCCGCGATCAAGACCGCGGGGCGCAACAGTAGTTTTTTTGCCGTCCCTTACCCGCTCCAACCTGGAACACCCCTTCACCACCGCCGTCGACATCGAGACGGCGGTGGCGCAACTTTGGGAGAGTCCCGCCCCGGAACGCAGGTTCCTGGGTAGGATAAGTCCCCTCCTGTGGAGGGGAATTTATTCAACTTATAAGTCATAACGAAGCTCGCCGATCAACGTCCGCTGCGAGAACGGATGGAACAGAACGTAACGCCGATCATTCAAATTATCGATCCCCAGCGCCACGTGCCAATGCGGATCAAGCGTGTAGCTGACACGCGCATCCAGCACAAAATACGGATCAAACCCGCCATAAGTGTGCGTAAGCGGATCGGAGTTGTCGAGTGTCGTCCATAAGCGGCTGCTGTAACGGCCAGCGAGCGTCAACACCAGGTTGTCGCTGGGGCGATAGCTCGCCATGAGGGTAGCGCGCCAGCTTGGAATGTTGGGCGTGCGCTTGCCCGCAACATCAACCAGCGCATTGCTGGCATTGCGAAACGCCGCATCACGCAGAATGCGCGAATCCACCCAGGTTGCGCTGCCTGCCAATTCCAAGCCTTGCAACAACACATTCTCTTGCTGCGCGACAAGTTCAATGCCGCGCGAGCGAATTTTGTCCACGTTCTGGAACGATGTGCCAAAAGCTGACGAACCCGACAACAGCGTGTTTTGCGTAATCAGCGCGTCGCTCAAATTCTCTTGAAACAGCGACACGCGCAAGCGGCCTGTTTCCGTGGCGCGCTCCAGCGCCAGTTCACCGGAGAGCGCGTGCTCCGGTCGCAAGTTGGCATTGGGCGTGACGATCGTCGTGCCGACGGTGACGGCTTGATATAGCTCTGTCACGGTAGGGAAGCGATACGCCACACCGAGCGAGCCAGTGAGGCGCCATTCATTCGCAGCCCGCCATTGCAGTGTCGCCTTGGGCGAGAAGCGCCCTGCCGACACCGCGGGTTGCAGCACGTTATTGGCGGGCGTCAGCGAGTAATTGAACCCGTCGAACGCGCGCCAGTTTTCGTAGCGCCCGCCCAGTGTGGCGTTGAAATCCCGCGCAAAATGCCACTCCTCCTGCAACCAAAACGCCGTTATGCGTGTGCGTCCGCGTGAATCGACAGCAATGGTGCCAATCTCGTCGCTTGCCCAGTTGGCGAGGCGGTACTGCGTCGTCACCAGCTTGGCCTGCGTGTTGTGTACGCCGAAGCTCACTTCATGCGCGCCGCTCACACCTTGTGGCCGCCAGATGCCTTTGATATCCACGGTGCTCCAGCCAGTGCCGTTCATGCGCGAATTCGTGCCTGCGCCACTGTGGCTCAATGCAGCGTCGGCGCTGGCGGGCGTTGCCGTGTTGTCGTTGATGAAATCGTACACGCTGACGATGGTTGCCCAATCCCAAATGCCGCGCGTATTCGATTGCAGCGACAGGCTTTGCATGAGGTGATTTTCATCGAAACGGTAGGTACCGTTGGCAAGCGCGGTGGTGAGGTTGACGTTGTAGCCGTCGATGTTCAGATTGCCGCTGTAAACAGGATTATTCGCGGCATCGCGCAGATAACTTTGCATGGCGGCCTGATCGTCAAGCCGAAACAGGCCGATGGTGTAAGCGCCTTGCAACAGCGGCGAAACATCATAGGCCAGTTTGAGTTTGAAACTGTCGGTGCGTTTATGCTCCAGGCCACCCACACCGAGCACGGCAATGGGCGCGCCCAGCTTGTTGAAATCAGCAAACGCGCCTGTAACCTGCATACCCGCGGCGCTCGGTGCCGCCGCACGCGCCGCCGTTGCGATGCTCAAGGGTTGCGTGTTTGCCAGCAGATGCTGCGCGGAAAACCGCCAGGAAAAATCTCCCGCGCGACTGCCCAAGGCCACACTCGCCGCGCCGGAGTTGTAATGATCGGAGGTGGCATACACCGAATGTTGCTGCACCGCGCCGAGCAGTTTCACACTGGCTTCAAAGCGCTCTGGCATCCGCGTCGTGATGTTCACCACCGCCCCCATCGAACCGCCCGCATACGCTGCCGAGAACGGGCCGTACAAAACGTCGATGCGCTCGATTTCCTCCGCCGTCACCATGCTCCAGCGTGGCGACGCCTGACCGTTGTTATTGCCAATCGGCGCCGATAACAACACGCCATCAGCAAAAATCAGACTGCGCGCGCTCTGCCCCAGCCCGGACGTGCGCGTCATCAGCGGCGCTTGCGTGTCGCCGATGTTACGCTTGCGCACCATAAGGCTGGGCAGGTATTTCACCGCGTCTTCGCTGTTCACCAGATTGACGCTCTCTCGCAACTGTTCGCGCGTGATGCTTTCCGTGGTGGCGGGCGATGCCGCCAACGACGCAGAGGCAGGCTTGTTAGCCGTGATGTCGATGACCGGTACATCGGCTGCGGGTACATCGGCTGCGGGCGGGGCGCCATCATCCGCCGCGTATACCGTTTGGCTCAGCGCAGCCACAACCGCGCAAGA
Organism: Pseudomonadales bacterium; assembly: GCA_031260485.1. Classification (GTDB taxonomy): domain Bacteria; phylum Pseudomonadota; class Gammaproteobacteria; order Pseudomonadales; family Pseudohongiellaceae; genus CAILUG01. The sequence goes on from JAIRJU010000014.1 coordinate 20,836, forward strand.
AAGAGAGGGAAAGGAAAAGCGGAGCAGGTCCATGCGTCGTTACCATGAAAATCCAGGAACTTCCCTGACAGGGAATATCTCAAGGTACGAAATTGTAGAAAACCTCCCGTGGCAATGCTTGCGTTTATGCTGCGGCAAATTGTCGCAGCGGCGGGCGAAAAAGTACGAACGAAAACAGTACGCCATTTCTCCCCTCGCCCGCTTGCGGGAGAGTTCCATGCAGCGCGCGCTGCCGACTTGCCCCGGAACGCAGGTTCCTGGGTAGGACAATTCCCCTCCTGTGGAGGGGTGGACGCCGTAGGCGGACGGGGTGGTCAAGGAGGGGAAATTTATCTTGTGCCACTTCCGTTGCCTACGGCACCACCCCGCCCTGCGGGCACCCCTCCACAGGAGGGGAATTTATAACGCAGGCTCCTGGGTTAATGTTCAACAATCGTAATAAACCCAGGCGCGCTGACACGCACTGGTTGATTCATGCGTTACACTCTTTCGCCGTTCAACCCAGCCATCTTCCCCATCCTCTCGCCCACACGCGGGCGAGGGGCTTAGACCACCTTCACCGTGAGCACTAACGTAAATACACCTCTTTCCTCTCCCGCGCCCGCCACGCCGCTGTTGCACTTGCGTGGCGTCGGCTTTGCGCCGAGTGGGCGCGAAATTCTGCGCGATGTATCGCTACAGTTGCACAGTAGCCAAATTCTCACTGTGATCGGCCCCAACGGCGCGGGCAAGACCACGCTCATCAAGATCGCCATGGGCCTGGTGCCGCCGCACACCGGCACGGTGACGCGCGCGAGCGGCTTGCGCATCGGTTACATGCCGCAGCGCTTGCAGGTGGAGGCGACGATGCCGATGCAGGTGGCGCGCTTTCTGCGGCTCGGCCCCGCCACTACGCCTGCGCGCTTGCGCGATGTCTTGCGCGAAGTGGGCGCGAGCCATGTGCTCGATTCGCGCTTGAGCACGCTCTCTGGCGGCGAACTGCAACGAGTGCTGTTGGCGCGCGCGCTCTTGCGCGAGCCGCAGTTGCTGGTGTTGGACGAGCCGACGCAGGGCGTCGATCTCAAAGGCCAGGCCGAGCTTTACCGCCTCATCACACACATTCGTGATCAGCATCAGTGCAGCGTGTTGATGGTGTCGCACGATCTGCATTTGGTGATGTCATCCACCGACGACGTGATCTGCCTCAACCAGCACGTGTGCTGCCACGGCCACCCGGAACAGGTGAGCAATGATCCCGCCTATCTCGAACTCTTTGGCCGAAGCGGCGCCGCGGCGATGGCGGTCTACACGCATCATCACAATCATCATCACGACCTCGCCGGCGGCGTGGTGAAAGAACATCAGCACGAGCACTCATGATGGCCGACTTTCTGATACGCGCGGTGCTGGCCGGCTTGGTGTTGGCGCTGGTGGCGGGGCCACTGGGCTGCTTCATCGTGTGGCGGCGCATGGCGTATTTTGGCGACACGCTGGCGCATTCGGCCCTGCTGGGCATCGCGCTGAGCTTGCTGTTGCAGGTGAACGTGCAGGTGGCGGTGATCGCCTCGTGCTGCGCGGTGGCGCTGGTACTGGTGAGCTTGGAAAAACGCCGCTCGCTCGCCACCGACACCTTGCTCGGCATTCTCGCGCACAGTTCCTTGGCGCTGGGCCTCGTGCTGCTCAGTTTCACCGACAACCGCATCGACCTGATGGCCTTTCTGTTCGGCGATCTGCTCGCCGTTTCCGCCGGGGAACTGTGGATAATGGGGCTGGGCGGCTTATTGTGCTGCGCCGTGCTGGCACGGTTTTGGAATCCACTCTTGGCGCTGACGCTGCACCAGGAACTAGCGCAAGTGGAAGGCTTGCCGGTGGCGCGGCTGCGTTTGATTCTGCTGTTGGTGATGGCGGTGGTGGTGGCGGTGTCGATGAAAATCGTGGGCGTCTTGCTCATCACCTCCTTGCTCATCATTCCGCCCGCCGCTGCGCGCCGCTTCGCCCAAAGCCCAGAGCAAATGGCACTGGGCGCCAGTGCCATCGGCTGTCTCGCGGTGCTGCTCGGCATCGGCGCCTCCTGGTTCTGGGACACGCCAACCGGGCCCAGCATCGTGCTGGCCGCCGCACTGCTCTACCTGGTGGGCTCGTTGCCAGGCGAAAAAAGTTGACGACGCCATGAACGCAAATGTCGTGATTGTCGAGGATGACCCGCGGATCGCCGCACATGTCGGGCAGGGGGTGGCGGCTCATGCGGGCCTGTCGCTCTTGGCCACGGTGGGAACGCTGGCCGAGGCGCGCGCGCTGCTCGACCACGCGGTGGACCTGTTCATCCTCGATCTGGGGCTGCCCGATGGCAGCGGCATCGACCTCATCGCGCAAATACGCGCCCACCACGGCGCCATGCCGAAAATCCTGGTCTTGTCCGTGTTGGGCGATCAGGAAACTGTCCTGGCGGCAGTGCTGGCGGGTGCGGACGGCTATCTGCACAAAGCCCTCAACAACGCCAACATCGGCGAACAGGTTGCCGACGCGCTGGCAGGCGGCGCGCCGCTTTCGCCCAGCATCGCGGCCTGCGTGCTGCGCTATTTGCGAGAGCAAAACAGCCAACCGGAGAAAGAAGACGGCGAGGCGAGCCTGTCTCCGCGCGAATATGAATTGCTGCAATTGCTGGCGCGAGGTTATCGAAACAAGCAAGTGGCCGACGCCTTGTCGCTGTCGCCGCACACGGTCGCCGAATATGTGCAATCCATCTACCGCAAGCTCGGCGTGAGCAACCGGGGCGAGGCCATGGTTCGCGCCTTTCGCAATGGATTGCTGCGGCGATGACCACAACGCGGTCACGCTGGGGCTGGGGCCGTGCGCTGACAGTGGTGTTGGGCGCGCAAGTGCTGTTCTGGAGCTTTTATGCGCTCATCCTCACCGGCAGCCACTCGGCGTTGAACTTGAACGACTACGCCGTACCAGCGATAGGTGCCGCGGCGCTGGTACCCGGGGACGCACCGGCAGGCGCGTATGCCGCGGGCCTGTCCGCGCCAGCGGCGCTGCACCTTGCCGGCTGGCAGCCAGTCATCCTCCAGCCCGCACGCGCCACGCTCCTGGCGCCATCCGAGCGCAACGACACCAGCACGAGTTGGACACTCACCTGCCTTCAGCATCCCTGCGGCGTGGTGGATAGGATCTATGCGGGGCCGTTCGAGCAGATGAGCGAGGCGGCCGCCATGGAGCGCTTTTTGCGTTTCGACATGGTATGGCTTGCCATCGCCGTGCAGGGGCTGATCGGCATCGCTTTGCTGATGCTGCTGCCGCTCAGCCGCTTCGCACGGCTCCACACCATCACTGGCCTGTTCATGATGCTGACCGCCGCGGACGCCTGGCTCACCGCCTTCGGCGCCGACGCCCTGCCTTATGGCGGGTTCCCGCTCTTGCGTTATGGCGTCGAGTACCTGATGTTCGCGGCGCTGGCGCTGACACTGAACGCCTTCGCGGGCTGGCGGCCCTGGGAGGCGCGGGGAGCGCTCGCCTGCTTCGTTTGCGCCTTTGCCGCGGTAATCGCCGCGCTTTGGGCCGGCAATGTCATGGCTGTCATTCCTCTGCTCGACGCCCTGGCGCTGGCGCTGCTCTTTATCTATGGCCTTGCCGTCTTGCTGCGCATGAGCCGTACCACGCCTGGGCCGGCGATCCGGGTGCTGGCGATTCTGCTGGTGGGTCTTGCCTCGACCGTCTGGGATTTGCTGCTCAGTCCTGCGCCCTATGGCTCCGTGCTGCAAGCCTCGGTGCTGACGCCAACGCTGACTACCTTCCTCATTCTGTTTGAAATCGCGCTACAGGGCCGTCGGCTCAATCAGGAAGCGGATGAGGCGCGCACCGATCTGGAACGACAGATGCTGGAACAGGATGCGAACCTGCTACGCTCATCCAGCCTGCTGCGCCACCAGGAGCGGGAAATTGCGGTCAATGCCGAGCGCCAACGTCTGCTGCGCGACATGCACGATGGCCTGGGCGGCGTTTTGACGCATTTGCTGCTCGACGCACGCGAAGGCCGCTTGAGTGCGGCAGGGATGGAACAAGGGCTGCAAGCGGCGCTCGATGACCTGCGCAATATGATGGGCGCGATCGAGGCGGGCTATGCACCGATCGACGAGGCGCTGGCGGCGTTTCATGAAAGGGTGGCGGGACGGCTGTCGGGCTCCGGCATCGTGTTCGATTGGCGCTGTGAACTGCCGCTGCCCGCGCCCAGCCTGGATATTCGCCGGCTGCTCAGCCTCTATCGCCTGTTACAAGAAGGCATCGCCAATATCCTGCGCCACGCCCATGCCTCGCGGATCGAACTACGCGCGGACGCCCTCGATCGCAACACCCTCATGGTGAAGCTGATGGATAACGGCGTGGGTTTTGAACCAGCCAAGGCCAGCAATGCGCCGGGCGAAGGGCGGGGCCTTACCAACATGCGCCGCCGCGCGGCGCAGCTCGGCGCGCAACTGCGCATCGACAGCAGCCCGCAAACCGGCACGCAATTGCTGCTCAGCGTACCGATCGAAAACGCCACGAAGAAACTCGCCTGAGTTTTGCCGCCGGGCAATTTCCTGCGGCCTCATTCCACATCTGTTGAGCGCAACCCCCATAAATATGGGGATTGTGAGTGGCTGACGCCGCATTGGACAATCGCGCCCCTGCCATCCCCGGCAGCGAATAAATACTCATCATTCCATTATATAGCCCTGCCACGCGCGGCACGGGCAACGGCAAAGGAAGCAAACTCATGGCACATCATGGCGTTACCCCACGCGAGATCATTCCACCGCGTTCGCAATATTCAAACTCTGGCCGTTTCGGGCGTTTATTCGGTGAACTGCCGCCGTTTGCGGCGGACACGCCGGACGTTCGCGCGGCGCTCCTGGAAATCGGCAAGCCCGGCGGCATCATGGATGCCAAGGATGATCTGACGAAATCACCGCAGGAACTCATCACCAACCCGGCGCTGTCAGCGAAGAACAGCGACAACCCCAAACTGACCGCAGGCTTCACCTTTCTTGGCCAGTTTCTCGATCACGACATGACCTTCGACCCCACCTCCACCCTGGAGCGGCAGGCGGACCCGGAACAGGTCGCCAATTTCCGCACACCGAGCCTCGGGCTCGACAATGTTTATGGCGCCGGCCCCACCGGCAGCCCGCATCTTTACGACACGCAAGGCGGCAAGGGCAGTAAGTTTCTGCTGGAGCCGATCGGCACACCCGGCAAGTTCGATCTGCCGCGCAACAGTCAGAATGTTGCCCTGATCGGCGATCCGCGTGATGACGAAAACATGCTGATCGCGCAATTGCAGGTGGCGTTTCTCAGCTTTCATAACGCGGTGGTCGAGCACGTCAAAACCAAGATCAGGCTGACCGTATCCGACGACATCTTCGCCGAAGCGCAGCGCATCGTGCGCTGGCATTACCAGTGGATCATCATCAACGAATTCCTGCGCCACACCTGTGGCGACGCCGTGGTGAACGAAGTGCTCAAAACGGGCCGCAAATTCTACACCTGGCGTAATGAACCGTTCATTCCGGTTGAGTTCTCGGTTGGCGCCTACCGCTTCGGGCACAGCCAGGTGCGCCCCTCCTATCGCGCCAACTTCACCGGCAATCCGGGCGGGCAACCCTTCTTTGCCATGATTTTCCAGCCAACACCCTCCGATCCGCGCGACCCGAATGATCTGTCTGGCGGCTGCCGTGCGCCGCGCCGCTTCGTCGATTGGCCAACCTTCTTCGATTTCAGCGATGGCAATGTAAAGTTCAACAAGAAGATCGACACCACGCTCTCCACCGCCCTGTTCAGACTGCCCGGCTCGGTGGTGCCCAACCCTGATGCCAAGACCAACCCCTCCTCGCTGGCACAGCGCAATTTGCTGCGCCACCTCACATTCTCACTACCCTCTGGCCAGCGGATTGCCAAGACAATGAAGCTCGATCAACTGTCTTCTGGCGATCTTAGCGATCTCAAGCCGTATGGCCTCGATGACCGCACGCCACTGTGGTTCTACGTGCTGCGCGAGGCGCAAGTGATGGCCAATGGCGAGCAGCTTGGGCCTGTCGGCGGGCGCATCGTCACCGAGGTATTCCTGGGCCTCTTGCAAGGCGATAAATCCTCCTGGCTCTCCCAAGACCCGGAATGGCGGCCCTTCCTGCCCACCATCGACGCCTCGAAGAAAGGCAAGGATTTCAGAATGATTGATCTGCTTCGCTTCGCAGGCGTGGCGTGAATGCAGTCAAAAATCCAAGATAACGCGGAAACACCAAGAAACGTGATGAACCCAATTAAGCACACGTTCTTCTGGCAACACTGGCAGGCGCCCTGTGTGACCCGCACTTGATCTATGCCGCCAACTGCAATTGAAGCTTCAGGCCCGCTCGCACCGCCAGGGTCAGCAACATGTCGAGGCTGAAATCCTCCCACTGCCCTTTGAGCAAACGGGAAATACGCGGTTGCGTCACCTTGAGCTTTTTGGCCGCTTCAGTTTGTGTCCATCCCTGCGCCTTCAGGTGCTGTTCCATCCGGATCATCACCTCAGCGCGCAGCTTCATCACTTCAGCTTCCGCAGGGTCAAAACCGAGGTCAATGAATACGTTGCCACAACTCGCAGTGCGGCGGGTATCGTCCATACGAGGATCGGGTTTTTTCATGGTTCAGGCTCCTACGAGTTTGTACCGCTTGGTGGCGATCTCGATGTCTTTTTTGGATGTCTTTTGCGTTTTCTTCTGGAAGGCGTGCAGCACATATACCGCAGCGGCAAACTTGGCGACGTAGATTGCCGCTGTCGTCCTGGTAACGGATTTTCTGCGCCCCCGGGCCAACGATGGCCATGGGTTTGAAGTCGGTTGGTTCTGCGCCAAACTGAACTCGCATCAACTCCAAGCCCAATTCATGACGAACTGTGTGGGGCATGTCCCGGAGGTCGTCTTGGCTACTGCCGAGGAGTATCAATGGTTTCATGCGGCGCACTATATTTATACTTGCATATTTATGCAAGTATTTATATTAGTGGCTGGGTTAGCGTAGTGTAACCCAGCTTTTATGCCTCGCAGCCCTAGTGTCCTGAGTTAGAAGTTCATTGAATTATTTGAAAGTATTCCCATCTTTGTCGTATAGGGTATGGACACGACGAGGACAATGATGCGCGGAAGACCGAAGGCACAACTGATGTTG
>JAIRJU010000200.1 GCA_031260485.1 Pseudomonadales bacterium
AATTCCATCTGCTGCTCGTCATCCTCAATGGACATTCGCACCAGCAGATTGGTGTCAAAAACAACATTCATTTCAGCCCCTTCACGCCCGCATCGGCATAGCTTTGCGCAATGGCTTCCTGAATTTCCTCAAGGCTGAATTTCTTGTCGGTTTTGAGCGTTTTGCGCAGCAACGGGAAAAGCTCGGCCTCGGTGATCTGGGCTTTCTTCGCCTCGATCTCAACCTTCCCGTTCGGCATTTTCCGAATGGAAATCGAGTCTCCGGCCTTCACGCCCAGATGCTCAAGCAAACCCTTGTTGAGGGTGAACTGCGCCTTGCTGGTCAGCGTCATCGAATGAGACATGGCGGCATCCTTTCTGGTGGAGTAAGCAAGATTCTACCTTACACTTTCAACGCAAAGCCAGCGACCGCTATCCATCCGCAACCTCTCTTTTTTTCCAACATGGAATCCCACGGGAATTTCACCATGACCCCCCTCTGCAAAACCCTCTACAACCGCGCCCGTGGCGTCTGGCAGGCTGTCTGCGAACGGGCCTCGTCGCAGGGCAAAACCGGTAGCGCAACGACACTCACTGCAGCCGCGCCCCTACACGATCAGATCGAGAAACGCCCTCGGTGTCAGAACGCGCACCGGCGCGCACAGGGCGGGCGGGAAATCCTTGGTATTGCCGGTAATGATGGCGTCCGCGCGGAACGCCAGCGCCGTTGCCAGATACACGCTGTCTTTCACGTCCGGCAGGGCTGGCGCGGGTTGCAGCGGCGTCACCCGATACGCCACGGCCTCCAGGGTGCCCACGAGGGACAGAGCAAGCGCCTGGTATTTCCGGTATTTGGGCCGCGCAAGAACAGCGCGGTATTCCGTCAGGATCGGCGCCGACACCGCGATCTCATCACGCGCCACCGCCCGCAGGATCACCGCCCGGCAAGCGCCATCGGTCAGCGCCGCCGACACCAGCACATTGCAGTCGACCACCACCCGCACCCATCACCTCCCTGCGCGGTGAGCGGCCACCTCATCGATCGCCTCTGCCATGACCGCCGATTCCTCGCGCGAATCCTGAGGCGACTGGGCAAACAGCGCCTGCAACCGGCTGACCGCCGCCTGCTTGTCCATCACCGCCTTGGGGCGCAACAGAATGCCCTCAGGCACCAGCACGGCATCGAGCATATCGCCTTCCTGCACCGCGATTTGCCGGCGCAGCCTGGCGGGCAGCGTGACCTGAAATTTGGGTTTGACGGTAACAAGAGGCATCTCGCCCTCCCTGAAAAGTTGGAAATTCAGAAAATCATACTCACAAAAGGGTGCCACGGCAAGCCATTGCCACGTCGCGCGCATGACCTGCTTCATCCCCCTTTTTCCAACATCTGAAGCAATAAGGCCCCCATGAACCCCGCCTGCAAAACCCTCTTCAACCGCGCCCGTGGCCTCTGGCAGGCCGTGCCCCTACGATGTTCGCCGCGCGGGGTTGCAGGGGCGGCTGGATTTGGGGGGTTTACGCAGAAAGGGCAGGCGGATGAACTTCGTTTGCCTGCTTGAACACCACATGCAAACCCATCGCGTGCGCTACCTTGACCACCGTGGCAAAGCTCGGATTGCCGTCGCCCGAAAGCGCCTTGTAAAGCCCGGCGCGCGACATATCCGCATCCTTGGCAAGCTGCATCATGTTGCGCGCACGCGCCACGTCGCCCAGCGCGGCAATCATCAGCGCGGGGTCGTTGTCTTCGGAGCAGGCGTCCAGATAAGCGGCGATGGCGTCTTCGCTTTCCAGATGCTCGGCGGGGTCGAAACGGGAAAATTTCTCGGTCATGGTTCACTCCTTCCAGTCAGTGGCAATCACATGCGCCCTGGCGATGTCCGCCTCCTGCGTGGACTTATCGCCCCCGCACAGCAGCACGATCAATCTGGCGCCCCGTTGCATGAAATACACCCGGTAGCCGGGGCCATAGTCGATACGCATCTCAGAAATACCCGAACCCACCGGCTTGACATCCCCCGGATTGCCCAGACCCGCGCGACGGATACGGGCTTGCACGCGGGTTCTGGCCTGCAAATCACGCAGACTTTTCAGCCAGTGGATGAACGTATCGGAAGCAACGATTTCAATCATGTGCAAACCATAGAAGACACATTGCGGTGCTGTCAACCACAGTTTGCACATCTGGGGGGCTCGGCAGGGTATTTCCAGCACACCCGTGAAGATTGACGGCAAATAGTTGCTGTTTGAGACGATTTGGAGAGTCCCATGGAACGCAGCGGTTACACGATGTGAGCTACCCCCGGCTACGCTGCGCAGAGCACTGTAACTGCCGGATAGGTTTGTGTGTGGGGGGGGGCCGGGTTCTTGGGTGGCGCGATCACTCACGCTGTTGCCCATTTCTCATTGTCGCCGATGGACTCAGTGCTTGAGCAGAGCGTTGATACGCTCAGCCTAACCAGCAGCACGTCAGGCTCAAGGGTCGGCGTGTTCAAATCAAACAGCTATACCACAAGCAAGAGGGAGAGTTTTCGATGAAAAGCAATACCGAACAGGTGGCGAATGATGACGCACAAGCACAAGCCTACGCACAATGGGTGACCATTACGATTTTGCCGAACAACTACAAAGTCACCATCAAAAATCTGAAAGTTAACTGGGGGAAGCTGTACGACTCCAGGAAAATTGGAGAGCCTGCCGATTCAGACGATTCAAAAGATCATGAATACCAACCTGAACAAATTGAAGGGCGTGTTGTCGAAGCCGGCGAGATGTTCTCCATCAATGCCTGTGGGCGCTCGGCGGCATGGTCAGGAACCAGCGGTTCATTCGATATCTACGATGGCGAAAACCACGTAGGAACCTATTCGTGGGATTGTCCCTGGGGCAGCCCCACGAACTCATCCCAATGGACCACAGCGCCTGGCCTGCCGCGGCCAATAAACACTCCCTACGTACAGTTAAGCGGCGGCAGTAAGAATGGCGCTCTTGGGAAGGTGCTCATCA
>JAIRJU010000046.1 GCA_031260485.1 Pseudomonadales bacterium
GGCTGGTTGCTTCTTTGAAAAAGGCGCGCTAATAATCAGTGCCGATGATTCAAGACACCTCTTGGATGGTCAATGCAACGAAAGAGATAGATAGGATGACCGCAACCCGCTCCCCCCATTTGCCGCCGGGCACGCTTGACCGGCGCGACTGCCTTCTGGCCGCACTCGGCGGCACCCTCGCGCTGGCTGCCGGCTGCGCCAGCAAGGAGGTCGTGACGCCGGTATCGCTGAACCTGGTCGCTGCCGCCAATGCCAACCCTGACGCCAACGGCCGGGCCTCGCCACTGGCGGTGCGCCTGTATGTCCTGAAAGCCTCCAGCGCGTTCAGTTCAGCCGACTTCTTTTCGCTCTACGACAAGGACAGCGCCACGCTTGGCGCCGATCTGCTGCAGCGCGAGGAAGCGCTGTTGCGCCCTGGCGAGACGAAGAGCTTCAATTTTTCGCTCAAGCCGGACGCCCAGGCCATCGGCGTGATCGCCGCCTACCGCGATCTGGAACGCGCACGCTGGCGCGAATTACGCGCGCTGAACGTGGGCAAGCCATCCCATCTGAACGTGCTTCTTGAAGCGCGGCAGATTCGGATCGTCCAGCGTTGAACAGGCTATCATCCATAAGGCATAGTTCTATCGTTATGGATCACCTTCGATCATAGATTGGCCCAACAGCAGGCAGACGCCGCCCTTGGCGCTTTGCCAGCGCAGTCCGATCCAACGCCAAGTCCCGCTTGTCGAATCTATGACTTTTGGACTGTGTTGAATTACCGTACATGGCCAAAATTCAGTTATCTTTGACGCTCTCCATAAACATAAACTAGAGAGCAAAGTGAAAATTCTGGTTGCGGATGACCACCCGCTCATCGTCGAGGCAGTCAAGACCAAACTGTCTGAAATCGCGCGAAACGTGACGTTCGTCGTTGCGACCAACGCTGAAGAACTTCTGGCGCTGCCCGGCGGCGACACGCTGGATCTGGCGCTTGTCGATCTCTGCATGCCAGGCGCCGAAGGCTACTCCCATGTAGACGAATTGCGTAGCCGTTATCCCGCGCTGCCGGTGGTCGTGCTCTCCGGCTACGGCCATCCTGAGTTGATCCGCAGCGTGCTCCAACGCGGCGTGCAGGGCTTCATACCCAAGGGGGATTCTCCGGAAGTCATGCTTTCGGCAATACGTTTGGTACTGGCCGGCGGCGTATACGTGCCGCCCATGATGCTGTCGGCCCAGCCCGCCGACGTCACAACACCCGCCGCGCTCGAACCCATGGCGGTGCCCAGCCCAACCCCTCCAACTTCCACACTGGAGTGCTTGCGCACCATGCTGACCGAGCGTCAGGTAGCGGTGCTGGAACTGCTGTCCGAAGGTAAACCCAACAAACTGATCGCCCGTTTACTGAATATCAGTGAAGGCACGGTCAAAATTCATCTGGCCGCCATATTTCGCGCCCTCAACGTACGCAATCGCACCGAAGCAGTGATCGCGGCCCAAGCATTCACCAAGCACCCTGAAAGAGCGCATCCCTAGCATCCACCGCCAATACCAACTAGAACTGGATACTTAAATTTATGACGAGAAACCATTTGATATATAAATTATATTTATAATGCATGTCCGGCTCCTTCCACTCGTCTTCTTCCGATCGTCAGTCTGATTCAGCAATCATGGCGACGACCACTTCCAGCCTGCCATTGGGCACCCGCCTGGGAGAGTTCGAACTGACCGGTATTGTTGGCGAAGGAGGCTTTTCGGTCGTCTATGTGGCGGTGGATCACTCATTGGAACGAACCGTCGCCATCAAGGAATACATACCTTACTCCATTGCAACGCGGCAAGCCGATGGTCTGGTTCTGCCCCGCTCCGCAAAGCACAAAGATACATTCCAGATCGGTCTGGCAAGTTTCATCAACGAGGCACGGCTTCTGGCCCGTTTCAGTCACCCTGCATTAATTCACATTCACCGTGTCTGGGAGCAAAATGGAACGGCTTATATGGCCATGCAGTACTGCCTTGGCAAAACACTGCGTCAGATTTCACAGACAGAGCCGGATCTGGTCAGGAATGAGGGTTGCTTAAAAACCACCTTCACGCCGATTCTCGATGCGCTGGCATTTCTCCACGCAAACAACTGCTTCCATCGGGATCTGTCACCTGACAACATTATTATTTTAAAAAACGGAACACCAATTCTGCTCGACTTCGGCGCCGCACGCCAAGTCATTGGCGACAGGACGCAAGCACTGACCGTCATTCTGAGGCCTGGCTTTGCTCCCATTGAGCAATATGTCGATGACACCAGTCTTCAGCAGGGCGCGTGGACGGATGTGTATGGCATCAGCGCGGTTCTGTACTTTCTCCTCATCGGTAAACCACCCGTTGCATCCGTTGCAAGGGTGCTAAAAGACCCCTTGGTCAAGCTCACCGACGTCGGCGACCTTGATTGGATCTCTCACTCATTTCGAGACGCCATTGATCGAGCCCTGGCCGTTCAGCCCAGCCAACGCATCCGATCGATTGAGGAATTGAGTGACGCGCTCCAACTGCCCACCTTCAGGCCAGACTCTCTGTTCGGAAGACGCTTATCCACACAACCCGCAGGACTATCCAAAACCTTTTCCAACGACACTCATTTTCCTAAAACCGTACCACTGACTCCGGTCAGCGATCTGCCAACGCCTGTCAATATCACGCCGGATGATCAAAATCCACCTCGTCAAAATATACCGCTCCTCTCCACTATCGCGGAGAATCACCACCAGCAACAGGAAAAAAAGCCGTCAACCAAACCCCCTTGGCGCCTCCTGGCTGGAGTGTTTGGAATCGTTGTGTTTATCGTTGCGCTAGGCTTCGTGATCAGTAATCATATTGGGAAACCTCGTCGCGCCCTTCCCCCGGCCCCAACTCCCTCAACACCCTTGCCAACGCCATCGGAACCAGCGTCAGTGTCCGAATCAAGCCACCCTGATGACATAGCAGAACCAGCACCACCACCCTCCCCTCCAGAATTGCCCCCGCAACCGCCCAGCGAGCCAATTACTGTCATACAGCCACCTAGGGAACCTCTGATCTATTGATATTCTGAGCGATCAAAACCAGCCAGTCACCATCAACTGACCCGGATGCTCAATTTTTGCGCACCTGCCGCTGATTTCCGGGGCTT
>JAIRJU010000098.1 GCA_031260485.1 Pseudomonadales bacterium
TGAACCACCGCCAACGATCAAGCCCTCACAACCCCGGCCAAACTGCCGGGACGGTGAGGGCTTTTTTTATTTCTTAGCCGCCAAGAATTGAGACTGCGCTCGCACGAAGGTTGGTGCCAGGTCTGGCGACCCGGGCTACGCAGGCTCTTCAATTCCATTGAACGCCAACGGGCGAGCATGCAGTCGAAGTGCGATGCGCTTTGCCATCTCGCGATACACCTCCACCGGCGGCGAGTCGCTGACAACGAACGTGATGCGACTTAAGCGATAGTCCGTTCCCATCTCTTCATTTGCTTCCCGCACTCCCTTCTCGGTCCAATGCTTAACTTCATCCGCGACCAATTTGGCAGGTTCCATCGGATTAAGTTGCACTGGCTCAACAAGGATGCTCTTGGTAATGACGTCAGAGGGCGCAAACTCAACCCCAAGGAAATTGTGTGTTGGCCCTGTGATACTCACCGCCTTGTAGGTGAGGCCGTCAGAATGAAATTTCATGTCACTTACTCCAGCGGCGATGGATACCGCATCTGTGCAGCATTGTGCGAGTTGTTATAACTCGGCCCGTATTTCCTCATATACCAAGCCTCGGCAGTTTCGTGGCGTAGTAACTGCATGTCAGGAGCCTTGAATGTGCCCATCTCAAGACGCTGCCAAGCATTTGCAATATTGAGATTTGAATCGAACCTTCTCATCTCCCCAGGGATACCCAAACTTTCATAACGGTCAAGCAGATGTTCATCGTAGAAGAGATGATCTTTGACCTTTTGGATGTTTGATGCCTTGATGCCTGTGTTTTCCGCAATGGTCGCTACATCGGTGCTGCTGGAGCGAATTAGTGCGTAGGCTTCGTCGGCTGCACCAGCCAATCCGCCGGCTCCAGTCTGTCGAAGACCGCTAAGTGGTGTCCCCTGTAAACGTCCCATCGCCACGCCACCAGCCACTCCCAACGCAATCCCTGTTCCTTGAGCGGTCGCTTGCCGAATAGCCTGCGGATCATCGCCCGTCAGATTGCCCCACCAGCCCGAAATGGTGCCACTCGGGTCGTTGACCAGGCGCCTGATCCCCTCTATACCGGCATCGACTGTTTGTAATGCCCAAGCCGCGCGACTCTCCGGTGTACCGACCACACCGAAGCTGTAGCCTGCGCTTTCAACCGTTCCAACTCCTGCGTCGTACACACCCAGCGCATGCGCCTGCGTGCGTCCCCATCCACTCAACGAAGAAGATCCACCCGAGTCAGATGGAGTACCCATGTACGCCGCGTATTCCGCCGCATCGAAGTTCACGAACCCGCGCCCGCCACCGGCACCAACCACGCCATTGACCGCCGTCGCCGCCTGCGCCTGCTGCGCCATCTCCGCTTGCTTGGCAATGGCTTGCAATCTCGCGTTATCGACGTTCAACGCCCCTTGCCCCAGCTTCGCACTGTCGCCATAGGCATTCACGTCATCGGGAATGAAGTAGTCCTGTCCCGCATAAATCGTGCTGCTGGTCAACCCATTGGCGCGCATGAAGTTACCGATCGCCTGGGGCGAACTGGTGCCCAGAATCCTGGAAATGCTGTCGCCCCTCTGAGCCGTATAAGTCGTGCCACCAGGCCCCGCCGTGGCTGCGGCATCAATCCCGGCCACGATCTCGGTGATCCCTGGGCCACTACTCACCGGCGCGCTGGTCGGTGAGTTGGCGATGCTTCCGATCGAACTCTGGAACCCGTAGGGATTGGCCCAGTCGATGCTCGGGCTTTGTGGACTGTGCACCTGCCCCCAGAACTGATCGCGCAGTTGCTCCTCCATGCTCACCGGCTCCGGCATCATGGCGTCCACCAGGCTGTTACCCAAGACGGAGCCAAATGCGTCGACGGCCACCTGCTGGATCGCCACCCTGCCGCCTTGCGCCAGCATCGCTGCACCCCCGGCAACCATGCCCGTTGCGAGCCTGGCTCCAAACTGGCCGGCTGCGGTATCCCCAAACGCTTTGCCAAACGCTGGCCCTACCGCCTGCCCGACACCGGCCCCTACTGCGGATGCCGCAACACTCTTCCAGTTGAAGGACGACTGCAACCCGGTAACAACCCCGATGCCTTGCGTCAGCGCATTGCCAATCGCCGCCCGGCCCGCATACGCCGCTATCCGCTCAAACCCCTGGACTGAATCGCCCACCGGCCCAAGGTATGACCCTACGCCCGCCGTCACCCCCGCACTCACTGCGGATAGCGCAACGCTCTTCCAACTGAGACAGGTAGGTTCGTCGTCCGGTCGTACCCCAACCGCCCCGCGCGCCAGCACTGGCGCGGGGTGGCGAGATTCAAGAGGGACGTACATGGCCGCAAATTGTGCCCCGCGCGCACGCGGTAGCGGTTTTGGGCACTGGCGACTAAAGAGGGACAAGAGGGCCGCGCGGGTGCCCTTTGTCGTTGGTGTAATGTGTGAGCCTTGCAGCCACCAGACCTGAGCCAGCCATGACCGTCATCGAGACCCGCCTGATCCAACGACTTCAACAACTGCCGCCCACCCGAGTTGCCGAGGTGGTGGACTTCGTGGAATTTCTGGCCGTGCGCGAAGAGCGCGCTGCTGCTGCCATGCGGCTAGGCCAGGCCTTCGCCAAGATTGACGCCCTGGGCCTGGCGCCCATGTCGGAAGACGAGATCGAGGCGCAAGTGCAGGCATATCGCCAAGAGCGCCGCCAAGGCGCTTGAGCGAGCCGACATCGATGCGTTTCGTCATTGATACCAACCTGCTCGTCTCGGGCCTTCTGTACTCTGGCCTGCCGCGCCAGTTGCTCAACGCGGCGCGCACCGGTGAGTTCGAGCTATGCACCAGCGACCCCCTTCTGTCCGAACTGCAAGGGGTACTGGGCCGCGCTAAGTTCGCTGAGTTGATGACTCAAGCTGGACAGACCCCGGCTGGCATGGTGAGCCAATTGCGCCGGCTGGCCGTTGTGGTCACACCCGCGAGCGTGCCGCGCGTAGTGCCCACCGACCCGGATGATGACCATGTGCTGGCTGCGGCGCTGGCTGGTGCGGCCGACGTGATCGCCTCGGGCGACAAGCGTGATCTGCTGCCGCTGGGAAGCTACGAGGGCATACCCATCGTGACCGCCCGTCAGGCATGGGAGCGCCTGGGGCACGTGTCGTAGCAGGCCATGCCCGCTTTAGCCGCTGTCAGCGGCTAAAGAAGGAAGTCAGCGCGCCCGGTCAGCGCGGCGCATAGCCGACGGCGCGCAACTCGGTGCGGATGGCTTCGCCGGCTTCGACCATGAGGTAAGCCTCATCGACGTCGACGGCCAAGGGACGATAGTCATTGAAGCCGACGCGCTTCAAGAACTGCGCGAAGGCCCAGGCGTGTTTTGCGTCCAGTTGCACGGTGAAGGTGATCTGTCTTTCTGTCATGAATCGCTCCAATGGTTGATG
>JAIRJU010000178.1 GCA_031260485.1 Pseudomonadales bacterium
GCCAACATCAAGCACATCGAAAACGCCGACGCCGTGCTGATCCTGGGCGAAGACCTGACCAACACCGCCGCGCGGCTGGCCTTGGCAGTACGCCAATCCGCCAAGAATCTCGGTAAGGAGATGGCCGCCAAACTGAAATTCCCCGCCTGGCACGACGCCGCCATCCGCCAGTTGGCGATGGACCGCAAGAGCCCGGTCTATATCCTGAGCGGCCACGCCACCCGTCTCGACGACATCGCCAAGACTGTTCACATCGCAAGCGCCCAGGACAGCGCGCGCATCGGCTTCGCCCTGGCGCATGTGCTCGATGCCAGTGCGCCGCCGATTTTCGACTTGAGCAATGAGGAATTGGCGCTGGTGAACAGCATCGCCGCCGATCTCAGAGCCGCCAAGCAGCCGCTGATCATCAGCGGCACCAGCAGCCTGGAACCGGCCTTGCTGAACGCCGCCGCCAACGTGGCCACCGCGCTTTCGGACGGCAACAAGCGCGCCAATCTGGCGCTGGTGGTGCCCGAAGCCAACAGCCTTGGCTTGGCGCTGCTCATGCAGGGCAGCCACAACACGCTCGGCAAGGCGCTGCACGGCGGCAAGAAGAGCGCAATCGTGCTGGAAAACGATCTGTATCGCCGTGCGCCGAGCGCGGATGTTGACACCTTCATCAAGGGTCTCGATCAACTGGTGGTGCTCGACAGCCTGCAAAACCCCACTGGCGAAGCCGCCAACTTGGTGCTGCCCGCCGCCACTTTCGCGGAAAGCGCCGGCACCTTCGTCAACTACGAAGGCCGCGCTCAATACTTTTATTCCGTGTTCAAGGCCGCCGCGCCGATTCTGGCCAGTTGCAAGTGGCTTAGCGAAGGCAAGAAAACCGAGGAAATCACCGCGCAGATCGCCGCCGCGCTGCCAGGCGGGGCAGTGCTCACCCAGCTCACGCCCGGCATGGATTACACCTTCGCCGGTTTGCGCGCGCCGCGTCAGCATCACCGCTACAGTGGCCGCACCGCGATGCGCGCCAACCTCAGCGTGCACGAGCCGAAGCAGGAACAGGATGAAGACGGCATCATGAACTACTCCATGGAAGGCGTGCCGCCCTTGAAAGACGCCGCCGTGTTCTCCTCGCCCTGGGCACCAGGCTGGAACTCCAACCAAAGCCTGTTCAAGTTTGAAACCGCGGTCGGCGGCCCCTTGCGCAGCGCCTCGCATGGCGAACTCCTGATTGCCGCCAAGACCAACACCAAAGCCTGGTACGCCAGCGGCGTGCGCGGTGCAAGCGGGGCAGGCTACCGCGTGGTGCCGCTCTATCATCTCTTTGGCAGCGAAGAATTGACCGCGCGCAGCGAGGCGATTCAGGCCAAGGCCACCTCGGCGTATGTGGCGCTCAATCCCGCCGATGCGCAGCACTTGTTCCTGGGCGCGACCGATGGCGTGCAAGTGCAAAACTTGCAATTGCAAAACAATGGCAGCAGCGTGCCGGTCCTCTTGCGCGACAGCATCGCACCCGGCAGCGTCGGCATCAGCGTGGGCCTGAAAGGGCTCAACTTCCAGAACCTTGGCGCCTGTGTCAGCCTGCACAAAGCCAATGACTGGCAGACGCCCAAAGACTGGCGTGCCAGCAACATCATCGTCAGCGACAAGAGGGACATCTGATGTTTGAATTCAGCGTAGGGTCTGTGTTGAGCATCGTCTTCGTGCTGGGCGTGGTGCTGGTGTCGGCGGCCATGCTGATCTGGGTGGAGCGGCGCTTCCTCGGTTTCTTCAGCGAACGTCTCGGCCCCAACCGCGTCGGCCCTTTTGGCGTGCTGCAATCCATCGCCGACGTCGGCAAATTGATTACCAAGGAAGACTGGATTCCACCGTTCGCGGACAAGTACACCTTTGTCATTGCGCCGATCGTGGTGCCGGTGGTGATGCTGCTCAGCTTCGCGGTGATACCGTTTGCGCCTGGCGTGGGTGTGATGGATCTCAATATTGGCCTCTTATGGATATTCGCCATGGCGGGGCTGGGCGCTTATTCCGCCATGCTTGGCGGCATCGCCTCCAACAACAAGTTCGCGCTGCTCGGCGGCCTACGCGCCGCGGGTCAGATGATCAGCTACGAAGTGTTCATGGGCATCTCGATTTTGGGCGTGGTGATGCTGGGCAACAGCTTCAACATGCGTGAATTGGTCGAAGCGCAAAAAGATGGCTGGTTCGTGCTTCCGCAGTTCGTTGGTTTCATCGTGTTCGTGATCGCTGGCCTGGCTGAAACCAAGCGCTGGCCTTTTGACTTGGCCGAAGGCGAATCCGAGATCATTTCCGGGTTCAATACCGAGTATTCCGGTATGAAATTCGGTCTGTTCTTTGTGGGTGAATATATCGGCATGTTCCTGCTGGCCATGTTGATTCCGGTGCTGTTCTTCGGTGGCTGGCTGGCGCCGTTCGGCTGGGATATCGGGCCGCCGCTCGTATCCGGCCTGCTCTGGATGACGATCAAAACCACGTTCTGGATTGTCTTCTTCATCTTGGTGCGTGCGGCGCTGGTGCGCCCGCGCTACGACCAATTGATGAACTACGGCTGGCTGGTGATGCTGCCACTGTCATTGCTCAACCTGCTGATCACCGGCGCGGTTGTGTTGTACCAAGGGAGCTGAGGAGTCAAGCCCTATGTTCAAGGCGATAGGCAAACAACTTTACGTGCTGTGGTCACAAGTGGTGACTTTGGCGCTGGTGTTCATGCACCTGTTCAAGAAAAAGGACACGGTGGAATACCCCGATGTCATGCCCTACATGTTTCCGCGCTGGCGCGGCCGCATCATTCTTACCCGCGATCCTGATGGTGAAGAGCGCTGCGTGGCCTGCAACCTGTGCGCCGTGGCCTGTCCGGTGGATTGCATCGCGCTGCAGAAGACCGAGGATGAAAATGGCCGCTGGTACCCGGAATTCTTCCGCATCAATTTTTCGCGCTGCATCATGTGCGGTTTTTGCGAGGAAGCCTGCCCGACTCACGCCATTCAGTTGACGCCGGATTTTGAAATGGCCGAATACGTGCGCCAGGACATGGTGTGGGAGAAACAGCACATGCTGATCCAGGGCACCGGCAAATACCACGATTACAACTTCTACAAAATTGCCGGCAAGGCCATCGGCGGCAAAGGCAAGGGCGAAGCCCGTAACGAGCTGCCCCCGGTCGATCGCAGGAGTCTATTGCCATGAGTGTTCTTTTCTATGCTTCCGCCTTTGTTTCGGTATTGGCGACTTTAATGGCCATTACCCGTATCAACGTGGTCCACGCGCTTTTGTACTTCATCGTGTCCTTGATTGCGCTGTCGGTGATCTTCTACACGCTCGGCGCGCATTTCGCCGCCGCGCTCGAAGTGATCGTGTACGCCGGGGCCATCATGGTGATGTTCTTGTTTGTCATCATGATGCTCAACCTGGGTAAACCGACAGAAGAGCAGGAGCGCGTCTGGCTCAAGCCCGGCATGTGGGTAGGCCCGAGTCTTTTGGCGGCGCCGCTCCTGGTGGAACTGGTGGTGATGATCAGCGGCGCCAAGGCGCAAACCCAGGCTGGGGTGATCAACGCCAAGGATGTGGGCATCGCGCTGTTCGGGCCTTACGTACTGGCGGTGGAGCTGGCGTCGCTGCTCTTGCTCGCCGGTCTCGTGGGCGCTTATCACCTGGCCCGTAAATGAATCAGCATAACCGGAAGAACCACTCATGCCTGTGATTTCACTACAAGCAATTCCGATGGAGCATGGCCTGTTGTTGGCCGCGATCCTGTTCATATTGGGGATGGTCGGCGTGTTGACGCGCCGCAACATCATTTTCGTGCTGATGTCGCTTGAGATCATGCTCAACGCCGTGGCGCTGGCGTTCGTGGTCGGCGGTGCGCGCTGGGCCGCGGCCGATGGCCAGATCATGTTCTTGATGATCATCAGCCTCGCGGCCGCTGAAGTCGCCGTGGGCCTTGGCCTCGTGCTTCAGTTATTCAACCGGTTCAAGACTCTGGATCTCGACATCCTGAGCAAGATGAAAGGCTAAGGAATCCTATGTTGGAATATCTGTGGTTGGTGCCGGCGATCCCGCTGATCGGCTCGCTGATTCTGGTCCTCTCCCAGGGCAAATTGCCCGAACTGCCAGCCGCCATCGTTGGCGCGGGGTCGATCGGCTTGGCCTTTCTGGTGGCCTTGCTCGCGGGCATGGAGTTTTTGTCTTCCGGCGATGTTGCTTATACCCAACATCTGTGGACCTGGATGGCGGTGGGTGGCTTCAGCGCCGATTTCAATCTGTACCTCGACGGTGTGGCGCTGGTGATGATGCTGGTGATTACCGGCATCGGCTTTCTGATTCACGTCTACGCCACCGGCTACATGCACGACGACCCGAGCTTCGCGCGCTTTTTCTCGTACATGAACCTGTTCGTGTCCGCCATGCTGATCCTGGTGCTGGGCGACAACCTGCTGCTGCTGTTCATGGGCTGGGAAGGCGTGGGCCTGTGTTCCTATCTCTTGATCGGCTTCTGGTACACCGATACCTATAACGGTTACTGCGCCCGCAAAGCCTTCGTGATTACTCGCGTGGGCGATGCCTCGATGGCGCTGGGCTTGTTCCTGCTGTACACCAGCGTTCACACCATCAATATCCAGGACGCCATGGGTGTTGCGCAGCAGCAGTGGACTGTCAGTTCCAGTGTCGCCAATTGGGTAACGCTGCTCTTGCTCGGCGGCGCCGTGGGTAAATCCGCGCAACTGCCGCTGCAAACCTGGTTGCCGGACGCCATGGCGGGCCCGACGCCGATTTCCGCCTTGATCCACGCCGCCACCATGGTGACTGCGGGCGTCTACCTGATCGCCCGCACGCACGTGCTTTATGAAATGGCGCCGAGCGTGCAATACCTGGTGGGGCTGATTGGCGCCATCACCTTGCTGATGGCCGGTTTTACCGCGCTGACACAGAGCGACATCAAGAAAGTGCTGGCGTTCTCCACCATGAGCCAGATCGGTTACATGTTCCTGGCGCTCGGCGTGGGAGCGTACAGCAGCGCGATTTTCCACCTGATGACTCATGCCTTCTTCAAGGCGCTGCTGTTCTTGACCGCAGGTTCCATCATCTTGGCCATGCACCACGAACAGAACATCTTCAAGATGGGCGGCTTGCGCAAGGATCTGCCGTGGTCGCACGCTTTGTTTTTGATCGGCACCATCGCCCTGGTGGCCTTGCCGCCGACCTCCGGCTTTTTCTCCAAGGAAGAAATCCTGGGCAGCGCGCTGATGCACGAAGATGGCGGCTTCCTGCTGTGGTTGTTCGGCATCGCGGGCGCCTTCATGACCGGCCTTTATAGTTTCCGCCTGTATTTCCTGGTGTTCTGGGGCAAGAAAACCCACGACGGCCACGAAGTGATGGGCCTGCATTTACAAGGGCCTTTGGTGATCCTCGCCATTTTGGCGCTGGTGGGCGGCTGGATCGTGATTCCGGTGGCGGCGGTGTTCCCGCATGGTGAAGAACATCATGTGCCGCTGTTCTATCAGGCGATCATGCTGGCGCTGCCGATCCTGGGCACGCTCACCGCCTACTTCGTGTTCGTGCAACAGCGTGTCGATGTCAAGGCGCTGGCGGGCGAGGGTTTCGGCGCTCGTTTGCATCACTTCTGGCGTACCCAGTGGGGCATGGACTGGCTCTACGATCAAGTGTTCGCCAAGCCTTATGCCACGCTGGCGCGTATCAATAAAAACGATTTCATTGATTCGATTTACAACGGCACGGCGCGTTTCGCGGTGCTCATGCACAGCTTGGTGAGCGACACGCAGACCGGGCAGTTGCGCTGGTATGCCATCACCCTGGCGAGCGGTGTGTTGCTGCTGGTCACCATAGGAGTTCTCGTATGATTTTGGTCTGGTTGATGCTGATCCTCTTTGTCGGTGGCATTGGCGCCGCGTTGGCAGAGAGCAGGGGAGCCGAGCATCCGCGAGCGGTGGCCTTGTTCGCCATTCTGCTTGACCTGTTCCTGGTCATTCTGATGCTGGTGGCCCCTGGCAGTGTGGGGTTGGAACCGGGCGCGGTGGCGCAGTTGGGCCAAAGCGGGCAGTGGCTGACGCTGATACAGGCCGATTGGATTCCGCGCTTTGGCGTGAGCTTCATCTTTGGCGTCGATGGCCTGGGCTTGATGCTGGTGGCGTTGACGATTTTCCTCGGCTTGATCTCGCTTGGCGCGGCCTGGGGCGAGATTCGGGAGCGCAGCGGCTTCTTCTATTTCAACCTGCTGTGGACACTTGCCGGCGTGATCGGGGTGTTTACCGCGCTGGATTTGTTCCTGTTCTTCTTCTTCTGGGAAGTGATGCTGATTCCGATGTATTTCATCATTGCGATCTGGGGCCACGAGAACAAACATTACGCCGCGATGAAGTTCTTCATCTTCACCCAGGTGAGCGGCCTGTTGATGCTGCTCAGCATTCTGGTGCTGGTGTACTTCCACTATCAACAAAGCAGTGTGTTCACCTTCAGCTATTTCCAACTTCTTGGTACACAACTGCCCGCAGGTATTGGCATGTGGGTCATGCTGGGCTTCTTCATCGCCTTCGCCACCAAACTGCCGACGGTGCCGGTGCACAACTGGCTGCCTGATGCGCACTCGCAGGCGCCTACCGCGGGTTCGGTGATCTTGGCGGGTATTCTGCTGAAAACCGGGGCCTACGGCTTGATCCGTTTCGTGGTGCCGCTGTTTCCGGCGGAGAGCCTCGATTTCACGCCGGTGGGCATGGCGCTGGGCGTCATCAGTATTCTTTATACCGCGGTGGTGGCTTTTGGTCAGAACGACCTCAAACGCTTGATCGCTTATACCTCGGTGAGCC
>JAIRJU010000208.1 GCA_031260485.1 Pseudomonadales bacterium
AAGATTGATGCCGCCGCCTTGTTGCCGGTGGACGACACCAGCTACGGTTTCGACAACATGGCTGGCTCGCTGGGCTCGTCGCCCGCTCTGGTGGAAGCTTACGTATCCGCCGCCGCCAAGATCAGCCGCCTGGCCCTGGGCCTCGATCTCGAAGCCACCTCCAAGGAATACCATTCACCTCCTGACTTTTCCCAGAACCGCCATGTCCCCGGCCTGCCGTTCGGCAGCCGCGGCGGTCTTCTGGCGGAGCATAATTTCCCCGCCGACGGCAACTACACCTTCAACTGGACGCCGGTGCGTTCCAATGCTGGCGGCCTCTTTGGCGACGCCAGCGGCGAAACGCTGGAACTGACCATCGATGGCGAACTGATCCACAGGTGGAAGGTGGCCACGGAAAACCCGCGCAACATGGCCGATGGCCGCTACGCGATCACGGCGCCGGTCACTGCGGGCTTGCACCGCGTCGGCCTCAGCTTCGTGGCGCGTACTCACATGCCAAGCGAAGACTTCAACAAAAAGTTCGAGCGCACCACATTGACGCAAGACGTGGTGGGCTTCACCTTTGCTCCGCACGTCAACGCGCTGTCGATCACCGGTCCTTTCGAGGGGGCGCGTCCTCAGCACAGTGTCAGCCGCGACAAAATATTCAGTTGCTATCCCGAGAATGCCAGCCAGGAAAAAGCCTGCGCTGAACAGATTTTCAGCGCGCTCGGCACCCAGGCTTATCGCCGTCCAGTCACCAAAGACGACATGGATCTCTTGATGCAGTTCTTCGATGCGGGCCGCAAAGACGGCGGCGACTTCGACACCGGCATCCAGCGCGCGCTGCAACTGGTGCTGGCCGATCCTGAATTCATCTACCGCAGCGAATCGGATCCGGGCCAAGGCGATGGGCCTTATTACGCCATCAGCGATCTGGAATTGGCCTCGCGCCTGTCGTTCTTCCTGTGGAGCAGCCCGCCCGACAAGGAACTGATCGACGTCGCTGAAGCCGGCAAGCTGCGCCAGGGTGATACGCTGGAGCGGCAGGTCAAACGCATGTTGGCCGATCCGCGTTCCAGTTCGCTCACCCAGAACTTTGCCGCGCAGTGGTTGCAGTTGCGCAACCTGGCCTCTGTGGCGCCGGTAGCGGATCTGTTCCCGGATTTCGACGACAACCTGCGCCAAGCCTTCCGCACCGAAGCCGAACTGTTGTTTGAAAGCATCATGCGCGAAGACCGCGACGTGAGCGAACTGCTCGATACCAATTACACGTTCTTGAACGAGCGTCTTGCCAAGCATTACGGCATTCCCAATGTTTACGGCAGCGAATTCCGCCGTGTTGAACTGCCGCCACAGTTCGATGTACGCCGCGGCCTGCTCGGCAAAGGCAGTGTGTTGACCGTGGCCTCGGTGGCCGATCGCACCTCTACCGTGCGCCGGGGCAAATGGGTGCTCTTGAACATACTCGGCGTGATTCCGCCGGAACCGCCGCCGAACGTACCGGCCCTCGATGCCAATGCGGATCCCGCTGCGGGCCCGCAGACCATGCGCGAACGTATGAGCCTGCACGCCTCCAATCCGCCGTGTTCGACCTGCCACCAGATCATGGATCCGATCGGCTTTGCGCTGGAAAGTTTCGACGCCACCGGCAAAGAGCGCACGACTGAGAACGGCAAACCGCTCGATCTCAGCGGCAAGCTGGTGGATGGCCAGAACTTCAACGGCCCTTCCGAACTGCGGCAGGCGCTGATGAAGTACAAACCGCAATTCGTCCAGACCGTGGCCGAACGCCTCTTGACCTACGGCCTGGGCCGCGGCGTCGAGTATTACGACATGCCGGTGGTGCGTGACATCGTGCGCAAGGCCGATAAAGACAATGACCATTTCTCCGCGCTGATCCTTGGCGTGGTGGAAAGCCAACCCTTCCAGATGAACCAGCGTCAGGTCAGCAGCCTGGCCGCCCAATGAGCCACAAAAGGAGATAAACCATGTTTTTGACCAAAAAATATCTTTCTCGCCGCACCCTCCTGCGTGGCGCAGGCGCCGCGATTTCCCTGCCGCTCCTGGATGCGATGATTCCCGCCTATACCGCGCTGGCGCAGAGCGCTGCCGCTCCCGTGCCGCGTTTCGTGGGCATCTTCTCCGCGCACGGCTGGGCCGCCACGTACTGGCACGATGGCCGCCCTGAGATCGCACCGACCGAAGGCCGTAACCAGGGCCTCGGCTTCGTGCATCAGCCACTGGCGCCGTTCAAGGACAAGCTGTGCATCGTTGGCGGTTTGGATGCCACTTCCTCCATGCCACCGCAAGGCACCAGCGGTGGCGACCACGCCCGCGCCGCCGCCTCGCTCACTGGCGCATCGCCGAAGAAAACCGGTGGTCCTGACATTCAATGCGGTACCAGTGTCGATCAATACATCGCCCAGCGTTATGGGCAAAACACGCTGCTGCCTTCGATCCAACTCGGCATCGAAGACCCCGGCTCCAACACTGGCGTTTGCGGTTGGGGCTATAGCTGCGCGTATTCCAACTCCGTGTCCTGGGCCAGCCCGACGCAACCGCTGCCGCACGAAGTCAACCCGCTGGTGGTGTTCGAGCGTCTCTTTGGCGACGGTGCGACGCCTGAAGAGCGTCAGGCACGCCGTCTCGCCAATGCCAGCATTCTTGATGCTGTCACCCGCAAGACCGGCAGCTTGAAGAAAACACTGGGCAACGACGATCAACTGCGCCTCGATGCCTATCTGACCAACGTGCGCGAAGTGGAACGCCGGGTACAACTTGCCGCGCAGAGCACGGGCGTGGTGCCGGAAGTGGAAATGCCGCTGGGGCCGCCGCAGTCCATCGACGAACACATCAAGCTGATGTGGGATCTGCAAGTGCTGGCCTTCCAGGCTGACATCACCCGCGTATCCTCGTTGCTGTTCGCTCGTGACGAGAGCGGTACCTCTTATCCCGAATCCGGCGTGATGACCGCCAATCACAGTTCTTCGCACCACGGCGAAGATCCGAAGCGCCGCGAGGATTACGCCAAGATCAACCGCTATCACCAGCAGACCTTCGCCTACTTCCTGCAAAAGCTGAAAGACACGCCGGATGGCGATGGCGGCTCCTTGTTCGACAACACGCTGGCGCTGTGGACCTCCAACATGGGCAACGCCAACCAGCACAGCCATGTCAATGTGGGTCAATTGATCGTGGGCGGCGCTGCTGGCCGTCACAATCCGAGCAAGCTCAACGTTCTCGATAACGGCCCCACCTCCAACTTCCTGTTGAGCGTGCTGCACATGTATGACATCCACAACGACAGCATTGGCGACAGCACGCGCGCCACGTCCTTGAGCTGAGAGGTAGCGGATGAAACCCCTTATGTATCAGAAAATGTATCAGAAAACCGCGATCGCAGTGGCCTTGAGTTTGAGCCTGGGCTTTGCTGCGGGCATGGCCCACGCCGAGCATGAGCTGGCCGATGCCGTGATGAACCAGAATACGGCCACCATCGAGGCGCTGCTCGGCAAGGGTGCGGATGTCAACGAGGCCCAACTCGACGACACCACCGCGCTGCATTATGCCGTGTATCAGGACAACCTCGCCTTGGCCAAGCGCTTGATCGCGGCGGGTGCCGATGTCGATGCGGTGACGCGCCTGGGCGCCACGCCGCTCTATCTCGCTGCTGTCAACGGCAACAGCGCCATGATCGCGGCGCTTTTGGCTGCTGGCGCCGATCCGAAGGCAACGGTGCTGTCTCACAACGAAACGCCGCTGATGTTCGCCGCGCGTTCCGGCGCGGTGGATGCGGTAAAAGTGCTCTTGGATGCTGGCGCCGACATCGAAGCCGTGGACGACTATCGCGGCGCCACCTCGCTGCTGTTCGCCGCCGAGGAAAATCACGCGGCGGTGGTGAGCTATTTGGCGGAACGCGGCGCCAACGTGAATGTACGTACCAAAACTGAAGTACAGCAAGGCCGTCGCGGCCCAGCGTTGGTCTCGGGTGGCCTCACCGCGCTGATACTGGCCTCGCGCGAAGGCGGCATCGATACGGTAAAAGCCCTGTTGAATGCCAAGGCGCTGGTGAACCAGCAGAGCGCGCAAGGCCATACCGCGCTGCTCACCGCGATTCAGAACGCCAATGTCGACATCGCCAATGTGCTGATCGATGCTGGCGCCGATGTCAGCCTCGCCAACGACCGCGGCTGGAATCCGCTCTATATGGCGATCAAGATGCGCTCGCTGGAAAAGGGCACCATGCCTAATCCGGTGGTCGATATGGACGCCATGTATAATCTTGTTGAACGTATGGTAAATAAAGGCGCCAATGTCAATGCACGCCTCTTGGCGGATACCGAAGTACACAACTCCATCCGTTCCACCTGGCTGGATGAAGCCGGTGGCACGCCGTTCCTGCGGGCATCGCTGTGCGGGGATTTGAAAGTGATGAAGCTGCTTCTGGCGCATGGCGCCGATCCCTTGATTGCCACCTCGAACAACACCACCGCGCTGGCCGCGTTGGCGGGTGTGGGTTACACCAAGGGCTTCATGCACGATGTGGGTACGGTTGAAGAAAGCATCGAAGCCATGAAGATGCTGATCGCCGCGGGCATCGATCTCAATGCCAAAAACAGCGACGAAGTAGCAGCCATCCATGGCGCAGCGCACAAGAATTTTGTGCAAGCCATTCAACTTCTGGTGGATAGTGGCGCTGATCTGACCTCACACAGCAATCGCCGCGGCCAGTTCCAGCGCACCGATGGCATCTCCGGCAACACCGTGCTCGACTGGGCCGATGGTTTCCAGACCGGCATGGAAAGCGCTATCTACAACGCCGAAGCAGTGGAGTTGGTGGAAAAACTGCTGAAAGAACGTGGCCTGCCGCTGGAACGCCTCTCCGGCACCGTGGGCGGCAGGGTGGCACAACAAC
The DNA here is from genome assembly GCA_031260485.1 of Pseudomonadales bacterium. Classification (GTDB taxonomy): domain Bacteria; phylum Pseudomonadota; class Gammaproteobacteria; order Pseudomonadales; family Pseudohongiellaceae; genus CAILUG01. Next base: position 4,898 of record JAIRJU010000208.1, read on the forward strand.
AGTAAGCAGTAAGTAACCATGCGTATTTCGACTCTGAGCGCAGGGCTGGTGTTTGTAGCCAGCCTTGCTCCCATCAGTGCCGCGTTGGCGCAAGCAAGCACCGTGCTCGATGGTGTCTATAGCAAGGCGCAGGCCCAGCGTGGCTCCCGTACCTACGCCAACATTTGCGCGCACTGCCACGAAGGCGGCGAGCCAGACGCCTTGCCCTTGATTGGCGCTGATTTCGTCGAACGCTGGCGCGAGGCGCCGTTGGCGTTTCTGCACGGTTTCTTCAGCCGCAATATGCCGGGCGACGACCCCGGCAGTTTGAAGCCCGCAGTTTATCTCGATACGCTGGCGTTCCTGTTGCAAGAAAACGGCTATCCAGACGGCAAAGAACTGAAGGCGGACACGCTGGGCGGCATCCTGCTGGTCGGCAAGGAGGGTCCGCAGCCCTTGCCCGCCAATGCCATGGTGCGCGTCGTGGGTTGTCTTGCCGTGCAGGACGACAACGTGGTTTTGGAACGCGCGTCTTCACCTGAGCGCGTGCGCCGCGCCGATGAAGCTTCTGCCGAAGAATTGGCAGAAGCTACAAGCAGCGCGCTGGGCGAAGGCCGCTATGCGCTGCGCGGCAACGCTCTGCAAGACAAGACCATCGCTACCGGCGCCAAGGTGCAAGTGAAAGGCGTGTGGCTGCAAAGTGGCGCAGACATCACGCTCTCCGCGCTCTCGTTGGGCGATACCGGCCAGCGCTGTAATTGAATCGTTGTAGTTGAATCATGGTATGAAGTGCTCCGCGTTGCCTCTCGTTGTTTCACTACTTGTTTCACTACTTGTTTCATTACGCCGCGCCACCGCGTTGGCCGTTTTGATGTTGCCTCTGCTCGGTGCGAATAGCGCTAACGCTCAAACCGCCACGGTATTGGATGGCGTCTATAACGCTCAGCAAGCTACCCGTGGCAAACGTGCTTACGATCGTTATTGCGAGGAATGCCACCAAAGCGATCTGCAAGGTGGCGCGCTGGAGCCGCCGCTGGTAACAGTGCTGTTTCTCGATGCTTGGCGCGAGGATTACCTGTGGAGCCTCTATGACTTCATTTCCACCCGGATGCCCAAGGCTAGCGAAGGTCATACCGGCAAGCCGGGCAGCCTCAAGCCGCAGGAATACCTCGACATCCTGGTTTACATCTTGCAGCAAAACGACTTCCCCGCAGGCGCCAAGCCGCTCACGGAAGATGTCCTGCACCAGGTGCTGCTGGTCAGCCACGAAGGCCCGCTGCCTTTGCCGCCCAACGCCACCGTGCGCACGGTGGGCTGCTTGAGCACGGCGGGCAGCGCTTACCGCCTGGAACACAGCGCGCCGCCCTCGCGCGTCCGCACGGGTGATGAAACCGACGATACGGAACTGGCGCACTCCACCACCCAAGCACTCGGCGATCTCAGCCTGGCGCTCAACAACCTCGACGTGCTCGTCACCCCTAAACCGCTCACTGAACTCGCCAATCGCAAAGTCCAGGCCAAAGGAGTGTTGAACTCGCTCGGCAAGGCCGATGCGCGTCTCTTCGTCTTATCACTGGAAGACCTGGGGGTTTGCACGTTCTAGCAAGCCTCTGGTGGTCCTTACGCTTATCCAGGGGGCGCCCGCAAGTACATCCATGTAGGGCTCGGTTCGGGCCATCCATGGCCCTCAACGCCCCTGGATAAGCGTAAGGACCACCAGAGGCTCTCGCTATCGAGAGGCGCTTTCTTTCAAGACGTGCAAGCAAGTGTTGGGGGAGTTATTGGACGCGCGCGAGGTCTGCCTCAATCAACATCCGCACATAGCGTGTATAAGGCAGGCCTTTCTGAGCCGCTTTGGTTTTGACAGCGTTCAAAAGCGCTGAGGGAATCCGCATATTCAGTGCGGCTTCCTTCCTGGCGAACTCGAAGCGTGCAGGCTTGAAGCCGGACAAATCGAATTCAGACAAATCCGCCGCCGCAAGGAATTTTTCCGCCGCCGCGTCGCTGTGCAGCGAGGGCATGGGTTTAAGTGTCTTGGTCTTGGCTTTTGTCTTGGTTCTCATAGTGTGCAATCTCTTTTTGGTGCATATAGCGGGCGCTGATGGGGCGGAGTGTAAGCCACTCGCCACGTTCGTGGAGCGTGAACACCAGGAACACATAGCGCCCCGCATCAGTTTGCCCGATGGCTCTCATGCGGAATTCATCAGGATGTGGGTCTATCAGCACGGCAGGCTTGCCGAGCAGCATTTGCTCGATTTCAGCACGGGAAACCCCATGCTTGCCGCACTTTGGCCAATTGCCTGAGTCCCACTCGAAGCCCGCAATGTTCA
>JAIRJU010000213.1 GCA_031260485.1 Pseudomonadales bacterium
GCTTATGCAGAACTGCGCTGGCAGCGCGCCAAACCGCCGCTGGAGGAAATCAGACGCCATGGGCTGTTTCCGATCTGGAGCATTGCCAAGGAATTGGGCGAGGCTGAAGCGGAGAATGAGTTCTGCGGCGAGCGCCACGGGATGCCGTTATCGATCATGGATCTGAAGCTGTCCGTGCCCGGCGGAAAGAGCAGCCGCATCACTTGCTTCGAGGGTTTGCTGGTTACGCTCACGCTGCCGCGCCAGGCGGGCGGCATAGTCCTTATCATCCCAAGCGGAGTATTCGAGCATTCCTTGAGGCTCAGCGCAGCGGAAAAGGTGGAAGTGGAAGACCCTGATTTCAGTGCCGCCTACCGGGTTTATGCCTCCGATCCAGCGGCGGCGCGCGCGCTGCTGACGCCTGCCTTCATCGAACGCTGGATGGCGCTACGGCAGCAAGCAGCGCCTGATCAAGCCGAGGTGCGCGAGCAGTTGGAGCCTGCCTTCATGCAAGGCAAGCTGCCCAAGCTGCCTGTGCCGCGGCAATCGGAGCCCTCACTACAGCAGGGCAAGGGCGGGATGATGGATTATCTGAAAATGGCAGGTATCGATTATCAACTTGAACCGCTCGCCCTGGTGTGCGACAGCCGCCTGTTGTTGACCTTCCCGATCCCTGAAAACCATAACCCCTTTACTTATGCGCCCAGCTATCGCCATGCGGCCACCGACCGTGAAATGTTGACGCACCTGCATGAAAGGCTTACGGCAATTTGGCAGGTCGTCGATGCGATGGTGCCATTGGCGCAATGTGTGCAGTAAGTAGTAATAAGCAGTAAGTCGTTTTGCCGCTGCATTAGCCGTCTTTACCCAACATTGGCAAGTGTTTGCCCATTGCCACATGATGCACGAACAGCGGCAGAAACTCGTCCTGGCGATGGCTGGCCATGATGAGGGTGCTGGTGCGTTGAGTGGCCAGGTGTTCCAGAAAATACAGCACGCGATGCCGATTGATATCGTCGAGCCCTTGCGTGGGTTCGTCGAGAATCAAGAGCGGCGGTTGTTTGACCAAGGCGCGCGCGATCAAGGCCAGGCGCTGTTCGCCGTAGGAAAGCTGCTTGAACGGCGTGTCGGCTTGCGCTTGCAGGCCCACCAGCGCCAGCCACTGCCGCGCGTGCTGCCACTCGGCGGTAGCGGGCCGCTCGTAGAGGCCGATGCTGTCGAAGAAACCGGACACCACGATTTCCAGCGCAGAACCAGGCACCCGGTGATCGCGGTGCAAGGCCGGTGTGACCATGCCGAAATGGCGCTTGAGTTCCCAGATGGTTTCACCGCTGCCGCGGCGCCGGCCAAAAAGCTGCAAGTCATTGCCGTAACACTGTGGATGATCGCCACTGATGAGGCCGAGCAGCGTGGATTTGCCAGAGCCATTGGCGCCGGTGATGAGCGTGTGTTCGCCTTTGCGTACTTGCAGATTCACGCCGCTGAAAATCACGCTATCGCCGTAACGAACCTGGCCATTGACGAGCCTCAAGAGTGGATCGGCGGGCGCTTGGGTATGCAGCGGTTCGGGCCAGGGCGGCAGACGCGAGGCGTCGAAGCGCAGCAGCGCTTGCAACTCGGGCGCAGCGAGCAGGCCGCGCTCGCCTTGCGCGATCATATGGCCTTTTTCCAGCACTGCGACGTGCGTGTGCCAGGGGAAGAGATCTTCCTGGGTATTGAGCAAGAACAACAGGCACTTGTTGTGGCTCAATCGTTCAAAAAAGTCCGCCAGTTGGGTGCGTGTGGTGTGATCGAGGCTGTCGAAGGGTTCGTCGAGAATCAAGAGATCAGGCTCATTCAAGAGCGCCTGGGCCAGGAGCGCCTTGCGCGCTTCGCCGCTGCTCAAGAGCCGGTAGCCGCGCTCGAGCAGAGGGGCGAGCCCGAGAAATTGCAGGGCGGCGGGCAGATCGCCGTGCAGGCCGAGCAATTCCCGCACTGTGGCGCCGGTGTCGGGGCTGTCACTGAATTCGCTGTCATCCTCGCGCAATTGCTGCTCGTAGAACGCTTGTTGTTGTTCAAACGACAGCACCGTAATGCGTTTGAAATCATGCGCGATCGTGCCGGTGGCGGCCTCGCACTTGCCTTGCAATAACTCACTCAGGTAATGCTTGCCGGAACCGTTGCGGCCCAGCACAGCCCAGCATTGGCCAGGCAAAATCTGCCAGGAGGCGAGCGTGAGCTGGGGCGAATGCAGGTCTTGGATGCGCAGCAGAGGCGGGTGGGGCGCGGAGGATGTGGTCACGGAATGGCGCTGTCGAAAGGGGAAAATGGGGCATTGTAGAGGGCCTGGCCTGAAGGGCCAAAGGGTGCATGGTGCACCTGCATTGGGTAGAATGTGCGCCTTTTTCTGGAGTCCGCCATGCTCGAAGTCAATGCTCCTTTGCAACGAATCCGCGATTGCCGCAAGCGCCTCGACGTGCTTAGGGGGTATCTTTGACTTCGACCAGAAACAGGAGCGCCTGACCGAAGTCGCGCTGGAGCTGGGCGACGCCAAGATCTGGGACAAACCCGAGTACGCGCAGACGCTGGGCCGCGAGCGTGCGGAACTGGAGCGTGTGGTCAACACCGTTTTGGCGCTGCAAACGCAATTCACCGATGCCGAGGATCTCATCCATCTTGCGGATGAAGCCGATGACGCCAGTCTGTTCGACGAAGCCGTAAAAGACATCGACAAAGCCGAAGCCGCGCTCGCGCATCTCGAATTCTTGCGCATGTTTTCCAATCCCATGGATCCCAACAATGCCTATCTCGACATCCAATCCGGCTCAGGTGGCACCGAAGCGCAGGATTGGGCGGAAATGCTGCTGCGCATGTATTTGCGCTGGGGCGATGGCCACGGCTTCAAGACCGAATTGATGGAAGCCTCCGCGGGCGAGGTGGCGGGGATCAAGAGCGCCACGGTGCATTTTCAGGGCGAATACGCCTATGGTTGGCTGCGCACCGAAACCGGCGTGCACCGGCTGGTGCGCAAATCGCCGTTTGATTCCGGCAATCGCCGCCATACCTCATTCGTTTCGGTGTTCGTGTCGCCCGAGGTGGATGACGACATCGCGATCGAACTCGACATGAGCAAGGTGCGCGTGGACACCTACCGCGCCAGCGGCGCGGGCGGCCAGCACGTGAATAAAACCGATTCCGCGATCCGCATGACGCACGAACCCACCGGCATCGTGGTGCAGTGCCAAAGCGAACGCTCGCAGCACAAGAACCGCGACATGGCGCTGAAACAACTCAAGGCGAAATTGTACGAGTTGGAAATGCAGAAGAAGCGCGAGGCGCTGCAAAAGATCGAAGATTCCAAATCCGACATCGGCTGGGGCAGCCAGATTCGCTCTTATGTGCTCGATCAATCGCGCATCAAGGATCTGCGCACCGACGTGGAAACCAGCAACACCGGCGCGGTGCTCGACGGCGATCTTGACCGCTTCATGCAGGCCAGCCTGAAAATGGGGCTGTGAAATACTCGCTGAAATACTCAATAGGGCTACAACATGAGAACTACGGCATGACCGACGCGCACGACGCAACGACTGGGCAAGATGCTGCTCAAGACACTAACAAGCTCATCGCGCAACGCCGCGAAAAGCTGAGCGCGCTGCGCCAGCAGGGTGTGGCTTTTCCCAATGATTTCCGCCGTAGTGATCTTGCGCTCGATCTGCTCACGCGCTATGCCCACAGCAGCAAGGAACAACTGGAAACCGGCGCACCAGTGCAAACGCAGGTGGCGGGCCGCTTGATTCGGATGCGCGGCCCGTTTCTGGTGTTGCAGGATGGTAGCGGCCAGATTCAGCTTTATCTCAATCACAAGGAATATAGCGAAGCGCAGAACGCACTCAACAAAAGCCTCGATCTCGGCGACATCGTGGGCGTGAGCGGGCACCTGTTCCGCACCGGCAAAGGTGAGTTGACGGTATGGGCGCAGAACTTGCGCTTGCTCACCAAGGCGCTGCGCCCGCTGCCTGACAAATACCACGGCCTGAGCGATACCGAAGTGCGCTACCGCCAGCGCTACGTGGATCTCATTGCCAATGAAGACACCCGGCGCACCTTCGTCATCCGCTCGCGCATCATTGATTGCATCCGCGCCTTCATGAGTCAGCGCGGCTTCATGGAAGTGGAAACGCCGATGATGCAGGTGATCCCAGGCGGTGCCGTGGCGCGGCCTTTCGTTACCCACCACAACGCGCTCGACCTCGACATGTACCTGCGCATCGCGCCGGAATTGTTTCTCAAGCGCCTGGTGGTGGGCGGGTTTGAACAGGTGTACGAAATCAATCGCAACTTTCGCAACGAAGGTTTGTCCACGCGCCACAATCCAGAATTCACCATGATGGAGTTCTACCAAGCCTACGCCGATTACCGCGACTTGATGGACCTGACCGAAGCCCTGCTGCGCCGCGTGGCGCAAGACGTGCTCGGCGCCACCACGCTCACGTATCAAGGGCAGCCGCTTGATTTTGGCCAGCCTTTCGCGCGTTTGAGCGTGTGCGAGGCCATCGCGCGCTATGTGCCGGGTGTCACGCTGGCGCAATTGCAGAACCTGGAAGAATTGCGGGCTTTGGCGCAGCGCTGCGGTATCGCGGTAAAAGACGGCTGGGGCAAAGGGCGTTTGCAGATGGAGCTATTTGAACTGAAGGTGGAACACGAGCTGCAACAGCCGACTTTCGTCATCGAATACCCCACCGAAGTATCGCCGCTGGCACGCCGCAACGACCATAACCCAGACATCACCGACCGCTTTGAATTGTTCATCGGCGGCCGCGAGATTGCCAACGGTTTCTCCGAACTGAACGACGCCGAAGATCAAGCCGAGCGCTTTCACGCACAAGTGGCGGCCAAGGATGCCGGCGACGACGAAGCCATGCACTTCGATGCCGATTACATCACCGCCTTGGAATACGCCATGCCGCCCACGGCGGGCGAGGGCATCGGCATCGACCGGCTGGTGATGCTGTATACCGATTCGCCGTCGATCCGCGACGTGCTGCTGTTCCCGCACATGCGGCCTCTGTGAGCCGCGCAGGGGAGATGCAATGACAGAGCCCGCGGTGCAAGAAAAACGCTCGGTACAATTGGAACCAAGCTGGCATCAGGCGTTGAACGCGGAGTTTGACGCGGATTATCTGCATGAATTGCGCGCGTTCTTGCAGCGGGAAAAACACGCTGGCAAGAGTATTTACCCGCCAGGGGGCCTGATCTTCAATGCGCTCAATGCCACGCCGTTGCCGCAGGTCAACGTGGTGATCCTGGGCCAGGATCCTTACCACAATCCGGGGCAGGCGCATGGCTTGTGTTTTTCGGTGCTGCCTGGCGTGGCGCCGCCGCCTTCGCTGCTCAACATCTACAAGGAATTGGAACGCGATGTCGGCTTCACGCCGCCACCACATGGCTATCTGCAATCCTGGGCCGAGCAGGGCGTGCTGCTGCTCAACGCGGTGCTGACAGTGGAACGCAACCGCCCCGCCTCGCATCAAGGCAAAGGTTGGGAGCGTTTCACCGATCGCGTGGTGAGCGTGCTCAACGAGCAGCGTGAGGATCTGGTGTTCATGCTATGGGGCAGCTATGCGCAGAAAAAGGGCCAGTACATCAGCCGCAAACGGCATCTGGTGCTGGAAAGCGCGCATCCCTCGCCGTTGTCGGCGCATCGTGGCTTTCTCGGCTGCGGGCATTTTTCGCGCGCCAATGCCTGGCTGGAAGCGAAGGGCAAGCCGCCGATCCGCTGGCGCTTGCCCGACAGCGTGAGTCTTGCAGATCAGTAGATCGAGTGGAATTGCGGGCGCGGATCTGCAAGGTTCACGTAAAGGTTCATGGTGAGACGCTTATTTCATGCTCACGCCATTGATCGTCAAGCCGCTCATGGCAATCTGTAACGAAAATGAGGCTGGCGAATAACTGGAATGATTGGCTGAAAAAGACGCTACCCGCGCCTCATTCAAGGCATATTTCATTTCGCCGGCCTTGCCATTGGCGCCTTCCACGTTCACGGTGATGACGACACTCCTCGCCGCCTCCGGCCCTAGCGATGATTTCATCCATTGCAGCATGGCGGCATCAGGCACCGCTTCGAGGGAAAGAGAGACATACATGTCTTTGCTGGGCTGGCCGTAGCCAGAATAGTTGTCAGACGCTGAAATCGAAAAATCCGAAACCGCATAAGTTTGCGCGGGGCCGCTGGGGCCGGATACGGCCATGGTTGCGGTGAAGAGGGCGTCGGCTGTTTCATCGTCAGCGAACGCACTCACGGGAAGCGCAAACAGCAGGGTGCCGAGCAGGCAGTATTTTGTCAGGTTCATCAGGGGATCCTTGGGTAACGAGAAGTAATTGAATGAGGCGTAATGGGTGAAGAGCAATGAGCGTAGGTTTGGCCTGCGATGATGCGGTACGCAGGATAAGCCTCGGCGCTGCGGGGAACAAGCCGGGGCGGGCCTCAATCACCGCGATAAACACAGCCGCTGGTACAGGTTTCCATCACCACGATCTTGCAGAGCGCGGGTAGGGTAGAGTGCAGTTCGCGCCAGAGCCAGCGCGCGATGACTTCGCTGGTGGGGTTGTCGAGCCCAGGGATGTCGTTGAGGTAGTAATGATCGAGGCGCGCGATGACAGGCTTGACCGCTCGCTTGAGATCAGCGAAATCCATCACCCAGCCCAGGTGCGGATCGAGCGGGCCCTGTACATGAACTTGCACCCGGAACGAATGCCCATGCAGCCGCCCGCATTTGTGCCCGGCGGGCAGGTGCGGCAGCAGGTGGGCGGCCTCGAAGGTGAATTCCTTGTAGATGTCCATGCGTGTCTTTGGTGGCGGTCTTGGGGTGGCGTAGCGCACAAAAGCGCGATGGTACCCGATTCAGGGCCGCCTCTGCACCGCGCCATGCGGCGCTGTGAGTGCGCTTTGAGGTGCAGATGGCGCGCGGAGCTGCCTATAATCCTCGGCCTCTTATGTGAACCGCCATGAACCGGCATTTCTCTCTGCAAAATTTCATTCTGAATCAATGGCAAAACGCCAAGCGCTCCCTGCTGCGCGGAGGGCGCGTGCAGAGTGCCCTGGGCCTGCTGCTGACGTATCTGGTGCTGATGTTGACACTGGCGCCGCCGCGCATTGTGGCGCAGTTGCTGGAACGCCTCGACTACGTGGTTTACGACCTGCGCCTGAATGCGCTGTACGCGCCTCAGCCGCCCAGCGCGCACAAGATCGTCATCGTCGATTACGACCAGAAAAGCCTGGAAGCGGAAGGGCAATGGCCTTGGTCGCGCTTCAAGCTCGGCGATCTCGTCACTCACCTCGCCAACGCTGGCGCGCTGGTAGTGGGCTTTGATGTGTTTTTCCCCGAATACGAGCGCAACGTGGCGCGCGAACTCGATGAGCGTCTGCAAAACGACAGCGCGCTGCGCGACAGCCTGAGTACCCTGGCGCCGCAATTGGATTGGCTCGCATCGCTGCTCGATGCGGATCAATATTTTGCCAACAGCATGAGCGCCACCGATGTCGTGCTGGGCTTCTCCTTCAGCCAGAACCAGCATTTGAACCAAGGCGAATTACCGGCGCCGATTTTCGCGCTCAGCGCGGCGGACGACTGGGCGCCCGCGGTGGTGAAGCAGGGTGGCTATATCGGCAATGTCGCCCTTTTGCAGCAAGCCGCCGCGGGGGGCGGGTTTTTCGACACCATTCCCGATGCCGATGGCGTGGTGCGTCGCGCGCCGCTTTTCATGCGCTACGAAGACAAACTCTATCCGGCCTTGCCGCTCGACATGGCGCGGCGCTATTACGTCGAGCAGCAATTCACGCCGGTGCTGGAGCCGGATCTGTTGGGCCGCTTCAGTGAATTGGTCGGCATCCGCATGGGCAAGGTGCTGCTTCCCACCGACCCGAGCGGCAGCGTGTTGATTCCTTTTCGCGGTCCCGCGGGCAGTTTTCCCTATATTTCCGCGACCGACGTATTGCACGACACCTTGAGTGATGCGCAACGAGAACAATTGGTCAATAGCTTGGTATTGGTAGGCACCACCGCGATTGGGCTCTACGATCTGCGCGCAACGCCCATGCAAGCGGTATACCCTGGCGTGGAAGCCCACGCCAACATTCTCGATGCCTTGCTCAACGCCTCGGTTCATACCAAGGCTTTCCCGCAGCGCCCGGATTGGCAGAGCGGCGCGTTGCGCGTCGCCATCGTGGTCATCGGCAGCGGCTTATCATTGCTTTATCCGTCGTTGGGCCCGGCGCTGCTCTTGGCGCTCAGCGTGCTGTTCACCGTGGCGCTGACCGCGCTCAATTTTGCTCTCTGGCGCCGCTACAACCTCGATACCTCGCTGGTGCTTCCGCTGCTGCTGGTGTTTCTGCTGACACTGCTGAACATCGCCTATGGCTATCTGCGCGAAGGCAGCGCCAAAAAAACCCTCAAAAGCATGTTCAGCCAATACGTGCCGCCCGCGCACATCGACGCCATGCTCAACCACCCGCAGCGCTACAATTTTGACGGCGAAAGTAAAGAACTGAGCGTTCTATTTTCCGATGTGCGCGATTTCACCGCGATTTCGGAACGGCTGACGGCGGCTGAACTCAAACGGATGCTCAATGATCTCTTCACACCGCTCACCGGCATCATCTTCGAACACAACGGCACCATCGACAAATACGTGGGCGACATGGGATCACGCTATCGCCGCGCCTACACCGTGCTGGGCGATGCGGTGAATCTGGGCTCGCGCCTGGAAGGGCTGACCAAAGTGTATAGCGTGCCGCTCTTGATCGGTGAAGAGACGCACGCGCAGCTCTCGGGTTTTTTATGCCGCCAGATCGACCGCGTGCGGGTACGCGGCAAGGATCGCGCGGTGCACATCTATCAGCCTCTGTGTCTGCGCGAAGCAGCCAGCGCGGCGCAAGTAGAGCGCGTCGCCCTGCATGAGCACGCCTTTGCCTGCTATCTGGCGCAGCAGTGGAACGAGGCAGAAGCCCAATTTCGCGCGCTCCTGCAACACGCGCTTCTACAACAAGAGCCGGACACCAAGCTCTATGCGCTCTACCTCGAACGCATCGCGCAGTTGCGCAGCAGCACCTTGCCTGCGGCGTGGGATGGCACGTATGACATCGATCACAAGTGAATGTCAGCCGCACACGTGGCGGCAAAAACTTTGGCAAAGGCAATTGACAGCCACGTACCGGTAAGTAAAATGCGCAACCTCAACACGACGGGTGTATAGCTCAGTTGGTAGAGCGTCGCCCTTACAAGGCGAATGTCGGGGGTTCAAGTCCCTCTGCACCCACCACAGTGTTGTGTTAAAAATGTTGTGTCAAACGACGTTTAAGATGGCCTGGTAGTTCAGTTGGTTAGAATGCCGCCCTGTCACGGCGGAGGTCACGGGTTCGAGTCCCGTCCAGGTCGCCATCTTAATTAGCGCACAAGCGCGTTACACCCCTTCAGTTTTATTCCGCGCCTCTCCAGTTTTATTCCGCATTGACGCTCTCTTTATGCCTGCGAGTCATGCTTGCAAGTAGTTACCGCGTTGCGTCTGCGGCGTGACTGTACTAGTCTCTCCCCTCCACGTAGTTGCGGTTTCGCAGCGCGTTCAAACACGACTAAAACCAACGATCAGCATGAGGGGAAATCATGAGCCGACATCATCGTCGCGGGGGCTGCCTTGGCATTGCCGCGATGCTAGTTCTGTGCGCGCAGGGCGTTTGGGCCCAGGAGCACAGCTACGCGCCCAGCGACATCGAGAATGGGCGCGGTTTGTATCAGGCCAACTGTTTGGGTTGCCATGGCGATCAAGGCAGTTCGGTGGAGAGTGTGGATTTGGGCAGCGGGCGTTTTCGCCGCGCCACCAGCGATGAAGAGCTTGCCGCGCTGATCCGTGCTGGTATCGCCGGCACCTTGATGATTCCCCGCCCGCAGTTCAGCGACAGCGAATTGGTTGGTCTTGTATCTTTCCTGCGTACCATGCGTGCGCAAACCGGAAGCACTGTGGCCGCGCGCGAAGTGGTGCTGGGCAATGCTGGCCATGGCGAAGAATTGTTCTTCGGCAGCGCCGGTTGCGGCAATTGCCATGGCGTGGGCGGCGGCGGTTCGCGCCTGTACGTCGATCTCGCCAACATCGGCGGTACGCGCTCGCCGGCGTCGCTCGAAAATTCCATTCTTTACCCGGATGCGGAGGTGCGCGAAGGGCAGCGCTTCATGCAGGTGGTGGATAAGAAAGGCAACGCCAGAGCGGGCCTGCTCATGAACCAGGACACCCATTCCATCCAGGTGATGAGCCTCGATGAAAAACTCGTGTCTTTCGCCAAGAGTGATCTCAAATCGTGGGCTTTCCTGCCTTCGCAGATGCCCTCGTCGCGCGACGTGCTCTCGAGCGCCGATGTCTCCGATCTTGTCGCCTATCTCGTTTCCTTGAAAAAAGCGGAGTAAGTTTCATGACGCTGAAAAAGTTTCTCACGTTCTTCGCAGCCACCGCGCTGCCGCTGTGTTTTGCTGCGGGCAGCCATGCCCAGGTCAGCCCCGAGCGACTGCTCGCCACGGCGAATACCCCCGGCGATTGGCTGCTGTATCACGGCAATTACAATGGCCAGCGTTACTCTACCTTGTCGCAGATCACGCCGCGCAACGTGGCCAATCTGGAATTGAAGTGGATCTGGCAGGTGCGTTCGCGCGGCGGCTCGTCGGAAAAATTTGAAGCCACGCCGCTGGTGTTCGATGGTGTGATGTATACCGTGAGCCCGCCCAACGACGTGGTGGCGCTGGATCCGAAAACTGGCCGCGTGTTCTGGACCTACAACTACACGCCTGACCAAAACGCCCGCGTGTGCTGCGGCCGTGTCAACCGCGGTGTCGCCGTGCATGGCGACACGCTGTTCATGGGCGCCATCGACGGCCACTTGCTGGCCATCGACCGCATTTCCGGCAAGCTGAAATGGAATATCACGCTCGGCGATCCCGCGCTCGGCTATGCCATCACCGTGGCGCCGCTGGTCATCGGCGACAAAGTGATCGTGGGCCCGGCGGGCGGCGAGTACGGCATTCGCGGTTTCATCGCTGCTTATGATGTCAACACTGGCGCTGAAATCTGGCGTTTCAACACCGTTCCCGGCCCCGGCGAAGCCGGTTTTGAATCCTGGCAAGACCCGGCCCAGGAAGCCTGGAAACTCGGCGGCGGCTCGATCTGGACCACCGGCACCTACGACCCCAAACTGAACCTGATGTACTGGGGCGTCGGCAACCCAGGGCCAGATTGGAACGGTGATTCACGCCCTGGCGACAACCTCTACACCGACAGCGTGGTGGCCCTCAATCCCGACACCGGCAAGCTGGTGTGGCATTACCAGTTCACTCCGCATGACGAAATGGACTATGACTCCACCCAGGTGCCGGTTCTGGCTGACATCGCCTGGCAGGGCAAACCGCGCCAGGTGCTGATGCTGGCCAACCGCAACGGCGTGTTTTATGTCATCGACCGCACCACGGGCGAATTCCTGCTGGGCAAGCCCTTCGTGGCGGTGAATTGGATGGATGGCAATTTCGACGCGAAAGGCCGCCCCAACCGCGTGTTGTCGCCGACCGCGGAAGGCACCTTCATCATGCCCAACAACCAGGGCGCCACTAACTGGTATTCGCCGTCTTTCAGCCCTGCCACCGGTCTCTTCTACGTGCCGACCTGGATGGATACCTACTCGGTATATACCAAGCGTGAGGCGCAATATATTCCTGGCCAAACCTACGTGGGCGCTTACCCAACCATGGCAGTACCGGCCTTGGCGGCGCGCCTCACCAACCAGCGCATCCCCGAGGATGGCACTGGCGCGATCCAGGCCATTGATCCGCGCACGGGCCAGATCGTGTGGCGTCATGTGATGAGCGATGTGACCGACAGCGGCGTGCTCAGCACCGCCAGCAACCTGGTGTTCGCCGGTGGCCGCGAAGGTATCTTCTACGCGCTCGATGCCAAGACCGGCGCCGAACTTTGGAAGCAGCGGCTCGGCGGCCAGGTGGCCTCCGGCCCGATCAGTTTCCAACTGGACGGCAAGCAGTACATCGCAGTCTCCGCTGGCGCTGGGCTGTTCGTGTTCGGTTTGCGCTGATGAACCTGGCTGCGCACTGACAGGTTGTCATTAAAGCGTGTCATTAAAACTTGTCATTAAAGTTTGTCGCTAAAATGCTGTAGAAAAGGCCGCGTCATGCGGCCTTTTCATTGGCGGACATGCCGCTGGCACAGTCCGCTATGGTTCAGTTCATTGAGGGAGAGCGGGACACATGCGCAAGTTCAATCAGGGCGTCGGTCGTTACCTGTTGACGCTATTGCTAATGCTGGCCAGCGTGGCCAGGGCGCAGAGTCCGGCGCTGCCGGATTACACCGGGTTTGATCATCTCACGCTACAGGTGATGAACCTTGAGCGTTCACGGGATTTCTACGCGCGTCTATTTGGCTTTGAGGGGTGGCAGGCCAAGGGCGGCGCAGAACAGTATCTGGTGCTGGGCAGCACCTACCTGCGTCTGCGCGAAGGCGAGCAGCCGGGCGTACAGCAAGTGGGCCTTGGCGTGCGTGGCTTCAGCGCCGCGCCGCTCAAGCAATACCTGGAGCGCGAAGGGCTGCGCTGGCGCGAAGAACCCGGCGTGGCGGCGCTTGGCGTGGACGACAGTGATGGGCTGAGAAGCCTGTTGCTTGAGGACAAATCCTGGGAGCGGGTGCGGGAAAGTGTCAGCGCGGAACTGACAGCCACGGCGGCGCCAGCGCCGATCTTCAAACCGCTGCGTCTCGACGAAGTGGGCATCAGCGTGCGCAATCTCGAAGTGGATTCGCTGTTTTATGCACGGCTTTTGGCCCGCAACAGCGTATTGCAGGCGGGTGCGCTCTGGTATTCCTTTGGCAGCGCGCGGCTCAGGCTGGCGCAGACGCCGGTGGGCCAATACCCCGGTGTTGGCTATTTTTCGATGCTGATTGCCAATACCGATCTCGAAGCCGCGGCCAACGCCGTGTTTGCAGCCGGCGGCATCATCGAAACGCTGTTCCCCAACGGTTTCAGTTTCTGGGATCCTGACGGCTTGCGAGTGGTGGTCCACACCACGCCGATGTTTTAGCGCAGAGAACCAAGCACAGAGAACAAGTACGGAGAAATCCGCGACTTTATCCAGCCGATCTGGTAAAAAGCCCCCCTTTGACAATCCGCCAGACACAGGAGCATCCCATGGCAATGATCAAAATCGACGACAAAGACTACGACACCGACAAGCTCTCCGATCAGAGCAAGGCGCAACTGGTCAATCTGCGTTTCGTGGACAGCGAACTCGGCCACCTGCAAGCGCAGATGGCGGTATTGCAAACCGCTCGCCAGGTGTACGTGCGCGCGCTGAAGGAAGCGTTGGGCGAGCCTGTACTGTAAAGGGCAAGAGGCCCATCCACAGCAGAGGGTGGGCCTTGCGCAAGCAAGCAATCAATCAAGCAATACCGGACGGTGGAATCAAAAAAGCCTGGCTGCCCCCGCCGTCTGTGTTCGTCACCCTAAGCCCCGGTGGTACAGTGGATAGCACGGCCCCCTCCTAAGGGGCAGGTCGCAGGTTCGATTCCTGCCCGGGGCACCATACAAGTCTCCGCCTCCCGAGCGGGCTCTGCTACTATTCAGCGCTTCTTCATCCGCTTGCAAGGTAGTGCCTCATGAATCAAAGCGACAAGGACCTATTGGGCCTTAGCGCCACTGCAAACGCTGCTATTGCCACTGATCCGCTGTCTGACGGCGGGCAGGCGCAGCAGGCTCTGCATTCCTATCTCGAGCAGCAAATGGCCAAGGTGCCGGGGTTTACGCCGCCGGATGTCAGCCAGGAAAATCTCTGCCCCTTGCCCAACTGTAGCCAGGAAGAGATCAATGAATTCCGCAGCGCTGGTGTGCTGCTCAAGGCGCTTGCCGCCGAGGCCAAGGCGTGGAGTGTGCAGTTGCCGCCCAACTACTATCCTGCCATTGTCGCCATTTTGCATGGCGGCTTGCAGGTGCAGGTGCGCACGCTGGCGCAAGTCAGCTTCGATGGCATTCGTATCGAAGGTCTGCTCGGCGAAAGCCCCTGCTCGATCCTCGCGCATCAGAACACCGTGCAGTTGATCTGCCATGCCATTCTCCTCGACGCTGATCAGGAAGAAGAGCCGCATCCCATCGGGTTCATCTGGCCTGACCACAACGAGAAGATTCGGCGTGCGCCGCCTGTGCAAGAGCCCACGGATAAAAAATCGAGCATTCAGGAACCTGCCGCGCCGCCGTCGCAGGATGTGTCCAAGGATGTGCCCAAGCGTTGAAAAGGAATGACCATGACGGCTCTGAGCGTCAATCTCAACAAGCTGGCGTTGCTGCGCAATTCGCGTGGCCGCAACTATCCTGATCTTTTGCGCTTCGCCGCGCGTTTCATCGCGCTCGGCGTAGCGGGAATCACGATTCACCCACGGCCGGATCAACGGCATATTCGCCGCGACGATGTTCATGCGCTGGCGGATTTTCTGCAACAGCATCCAGAGGTCGAGTACAACATCGAAGGCTATCCCTCGCGGGATTTTCTTGCGCTGATCCGTGCGGTCAAACCCACGCAGTGCACGCTGGTGCCCGATACCGATACGCAGCTTACGTCCGATCACGGTTGGGATTGCCAAGAGCAGGCGGGGTTTCTGCGCGAGGTCATCAGCGAGGTTAAAGCGCTTGGTGTGCGCTGTGCGCTGTTCCTCGACCCTGATCCCGCACAGGCGGCAGCCGCCGCCACACTTGGCGCCGATCGTATCGAGCTTTATACCGAAGCCTACGCGGCGGCGTATAGTACGCCGCGCCAGCCAAGCGTGCTGGCGGCTTATGCCGCCACGGTACGCCGTGCGCAGGAACATGGCCTTGGCGTGAATGCGGGGCATGATTTGTCGCTCGACAATCTTGGCGACTTTCTCGCGCTCGGTGGCATTCTCGAAGTGTCCATCGGCCATGCGCTGATCATCGAGTGCATCGAGTTTGGCCTTGAAAGCGTGATTACACGCTATCTCGCGCTGTGCCGTACGGCGCCGTGACGTTTCAAGGCAAGGCCATGCTGCATTACGTGAACAGTCATTACGTGAACAATCATTCCATGACGCCGCCGTTTCCAGAGGGAATGGAGATTTTCTACTGCGGTCTTGGCTGCTTCTGGGGCGCTGAGCGCTTGTTCTGGCGGCAAAGCGGCGTTCATGTCACCGCGGTGGGTTATGCTGGAGGCACTGCACTACAGCCACGTTATCAAGAGGTCTGCACCGGTTTGACTGGCCATGCGGAAGTGGTGATGGTGGTTTACGATCCAGCGCGGATCAGCTTGGACGCCTTGCTCACGCTGTTCTGGGAAGCGCATGACCCCACGCAGGGGATGCGTCAAGGCAATGATGTCGGCCCGCAATATCGCTCAGCACTTTATCTCACGAGCGCCGCACAGCTTGCCGTGGCGCGCGCCAGCCTCGAGCGTTACCAAGCGGCGCTCTGGCAGCAGCGCTTGGGTAACATCACCACGGAAATACGCTTGGCGCCGCCGTTTTATTATGCGGAAGATTATCATCAGCAATACTTGGCCAAGACCCCGGATGGCTATTGCGGCCTTTGCGGCACGGGCGTGAGCTATCCCCATGAGTGAGATCGATTCAGCCATGAATCTGGCCAACGCGCCAGCGCCTAGCAAGCCGGCACACGCCAAGCAATTGGTGGTGGCAATTTCCTCGCGCGCCTTGTTCAACCTCGATGCCAGCCATCACGTGTACGAAGAGCAGGGCGTCGAGGCCTATCGCCAATACCAGATTGCGCACGAAGAAGAACCACTTCCGCCCGGTGATGCGTTTCATCTGGTGAAGAAGCTACTCAACATCAATACGCTGCTGGGTCAGCCGCGGGTGGAAGTGATTTTGCTCTCGCGCAATACTGCCGATACTGGCCTGCGTATTTTCAATTCCATCGAACACCACGGACTAAGCATCAGCAAGGCGGCTTTCTGCGGCGGCTCCAGCCCGTATCGCTACATCAGCGCCTTCGGCAGCCATTTGTTTCTTTCCACCAATGGCAGCGACGTGCGTCAGGCGCTGGAACACAACATCGCCGCGGCTACCATCATGCCGTCGAAACCCGCCAACACTGACGACTACAAGCTGCGCTTCGCCTTCGATGGCGATGCCGTGCTGTTTTCCGATGAAGCCGAGCGCGTCTACCAATTGCAAGGCTTGGCGGAATTCGCGCGCAGTGAACGCGAAGCCGCGCGTAAACCGCTCAGCGGCGGCCCCTTCAAACCGTTTTTGGCCGCATTACAGCAGTTGCAGCGGGAATTTGGCCGCGATGATTCGCCGATTCGCACCTGTCTTGTCACCGCGCGCGCCGCGCCGGCGCATGAGCGCGTGGTGCACACGCTGCGCGCCTGGGACATCAAAATCGACGAGTCGCTGTTCCTCGGCGGGCAGGATAAAGGCGCTTTTCTGCGTGCCTACGAAGCCGACGTGTTCTTCGACGACCAGCAAAAATACTGCGAATCGGCCCGCGAGCACGTCGCCACCGGCCACGTGCCCGCAGGCATCGCCAACCAGGCGCCATGAACCTGCAACAACTGCGTTTCATCCGCGCCATCAGCGACGCCGAACTCAACATCTCGCGCGCCGCCGAGTTGCTGCATACCTCCCAGCCCGCCATCAGCAAGCAGTTGAAACTGCTGGAAGACGAGCTTGGCCTGAGCATCTTCGAGCGCAATGGGCGTCAGTTGCGCCAGGTAACGGCGGCAGGGCAGGAGATACTGCATACCGCGCGCGCCATTTTGGAACGTGTGGATGCGTTACGGCAGATCGCGTTGGAACACAAAGACAAAGGCAAGGGAGCGCTGTCCATCGCTACTACACATACGCAGTCGCGTTATGTGCTGCCGCCGGTGATTGGCAATTTCATCGCACGCTATCCCGAGGTGGCTTTGCACATGCACCAAGGCAGCCCGATGCAGATTTCCGAACTCGCGGTGCGCGGCGAGGTTGATTTTGCCATCGCCACCGAGGCCTTGGAGTTATTTGAGGACTTGGTGATGATGCCGTGCTTCCGCTGGAACCGTTCGATTCTGGTCAGGCGCGATCACCCTCTGGCGCAGATGCAGCGGCTCAGCTTGCAGGATCTGGCGCGCTTTCCCATCGTTACTTACGTGCCTGGGTATACTGGCCGCGCCAAATTGGATCAGGCGTTCAACTATGCCGGGCTCACGCCGCGCGTGGTATTCACTGCCGCTGATGCCGATGTCATCAAGACTTACGTGCGTTTGGGCCTGGGTATCGGCATCATTGCCAGCCTGGCGGTGGAGCCGGAGCGCGATCACGATCTGGTGGCACTTGCGGCGTCGCATTTGTTCGAGTGGAGCACCACCAGCATCGGTTTTCGGCAAAGTGCCTACTTGCGTACGTATATGTATGACTTTATCGCCATGTTCGCGCCGCATCTCGATCGCGCTTGTGTCGATCGTTTCGTCGCCGCGCCCAATGCACAAGCACGCCAGCAATTGGGGCAGGCATTGGAATTGCCAACGCTGTAAAATCGCATCTTCATTCTTCACATCAGCGTCTATCGCCAACGGAGCCCAACGTGGAACTTGCCTGTCTCGACCTCGAAGGAGTGTTGATCCCGGAAATCTGGATCAAATTCGCCGAGAAAACCGCTATCGACGCGCTACAACTGACGACGCGCGAAGAGCCTGATTACGACAAACTAATGAAAATGCGCCTGAACATCCTGCGTGAGCGTGGTTTGGGTTTGCCGCAAATCCAGGAAGTGGTGGCCACGCTCGAGCCGCTGGAGGGCGCCCGTGAATTTCTGGCGTGGCTGCGGCAGTATTTTCAGGTGGTGATCCTATCCGACACTTACTACGAATTCGTGATGCCCTTGATCGCCAAGCTCGGCTATCCCACGATTTTGTGCCATCGCCTGGAAACGGATGCGCAGGGCATGGTGGTGAATTATGTGCTGCGCCAAGCCGATCCCAAGCGCACAGCGGTGAAGGCATTCCACGGCCTCAACTACCGCGTGATCGCCGCGGGTGATTCCTACAACGACACCACGATGTTGAGCGAAGCCGACGCCGGCATTCTGTTCCATGCGCCTGCCAACGTCAGCGCGGATTTTCCGCAGTTTCCATCGGTGCAGACTTACGAAGAATTGAAACAGGAATTTCGTAAGGCGAGTCGTTTCAAGATTCCTTGAGGATTAGTCCGTATCAGGATCGAGAGTCTTTGGTGGTGCCTGTACCTATCCAGGGGACGCTCGCAAGTACATCCATTGTGGGCTCGGTTCGGGCCAGCAAGCAGGAGGAGACAAGCATGAAATTATCACTCATCAGCGCAGGATTCTTATTGCTGGCCGCGCCGCTTTGGGCGCAAGTGCCCCCTCTGCCTCAGGAGTTGCCGCGCTTGATGCCAGATGATCTCTTCCGCCGCAACATTGGCACCACAGCGCAAATGGACGCTCAGTTTCCGCCACATCACATCATCGGCAATGTCTATTATGTGGGCACTGAAACTCTGGCCTCGTTTCTTATCACCACCGCTGCGGGTCATATCCTGGTGAATACCGACTACGAGCGCAATGTCGGCACCATCAAGGATTCGGTGGAAAAACTTGGTTTCGATTTCGGCGACATCGCGTTCATCATTGGCAGCCATGAGCACGCCGATCACATGGAAGGCGATGCCTTGGCCAAGCAGTTGAGCGGCGCCCAGGTCATCGCCGTTGCCGAGCAAGTACCGGGGCTGCGCGCAATCACTCCTGGCGGCAAGCCGCATCCGATCGACCGCATCGTCGCCGATGGCGACGTTATCGAACTCGGCGGTACAAAACTTACCGCGCATCTCACGCCCGGCCATACTGACGGCTGTACCAGTTGGGAGTTTGATGTCGTCGAGGATGGCACCTTGCACAAGGTGCTCATCATTGGCAGCCTGGGCGTGAATCCCAACTACCAGCTTTGGAACAATCCTCAAAACCCTGGCATTGTCGAGCAATATCGCCAAAGCTACGCCACGCTGCGCGCCATTCCCGCCGACGTGCCGCTGGGTTCGCATCCGGCGATGTATCGCATGAATGAAAAATACCCGCACCTTGGCACGACACCGAATCCCTTCATCGATCCCACAGGCTACCTCTACGAAATCGCGCTCAACGAACAGGCGATGACGCTGAGGCTGCAAGAGCAACGCCAAGAACAGCGTGAAGAACAACGTGAAGCGACGGCTCAGTAAACCGCCGCTTCCGCAGGCTTACATTTACAGCGGCGCATCAGGATTCGCCATCGAGCGCCACATGTGCGCCACGGGGCTGTTGTCGTAGCCAAGCCCTTCCTTCGGCTGCTTGAAATGGCGGCGGATCAAATCGCGGAATTTGTCGAGCGACACCACGGCGTTCGGATCGAAGGCGTAAAGATCGCTCACCGTCACCTCGCGCGCGGCGTAATACCAGGGATGGCTCAGCGCAAAATCCTTGGTAGCGACGACTTGCGGCGGCGGCACGTAGTCGTGACCGAACATGCGGTGGTAGAGATCGGGGTAGAAATAACCGGCTTTTTCGTCGGGGAAAAACCGCAGCGCCTGGTGATAGCGGATCGCCCAACTGGTGATCTCGGGCACGTAGGGTTCGTAGAGCTGCGCGCCCCACCAGCCGTGTTCGACTTTGATAAGCTCCTGCACCGTGTCGTGTAAGAGGCAGGCCAGTATGATTTCTTCCTGCACACCGCGTTCCATGGCCTTGTTGGCGCTTTGCAGGCAGTGATTGCCCACGCGGGTGAAACGCTTCTCGAAGAATTCTTCCAGCGTCGGCGCTGCGGACATCTCGGGCAGCATGTCCACCTTGGCGCCAGTCTGCGTGGCGACGAAGAGGCCGCCCGCGCCGCGGCGGTAATGCCGGGTGGGGATGGCAGCCTTCAGTTCGGCGGCGGTGGGGAAGACTTCAGCGCTGCCTTGCGCAGGCGCCTCGGCTTGCGCATAGAGGCGCTCTTCCAGATAGTGTTCCAGCGCATCGGCTTTCGCTTCGTGGCTCATCAGGCCCACGGCCGCGACGCCGCCGAGACGGCTGATGAAGGTGCGGCGGTCGATGCTCAGCTTGCTGTAGGGGTCTTTCTCGCTCATGGTGTTTCCCTCTGTGATGGAGGCCGTCGTGGCGGCGCCTCTATATGGCTTACGGTAGTGGGTTTTTGGGTTTGGCCGGTCGGTTTTTGTCCGTTCGTCAGGTAACGGCAAGAGAACGAAGCAGGGTCATCATACGCCGGTGTTTCGGTGTCTTGCCAGAAGTCCTTTTCAAGTCAGGTTAGGCCGCAGTAGCCAGGGGCTGGATGTGCGCAATAGCGCGGCCTGCAATATCCCTGGCTATTTCGATGTCGTAATGGGCTTGCAGATTCATCCAAAATTCATGGCTAGTGTTGAAGTAACGCGCAAGACGCAGCGCAGTGTCTGCCGTAATGCTGCGTCGCTCGCGGGCAATGTCATTGACGCGCGTAGGCGTTACGCCGATGGCGCGCGCCAGCGCATTGCTGGAAAGGCCCAGCGGGATCATGAACTCTTCCCGCAGAATCTCGCCGGGGTGGATGGGCTTAAGTTTCTTCGTCATCGCTAGTCTCCGTCAGTGGTAATCGGTAATTTCAACGTCGGCGGGACCACTTGCGGTCCAGACAAAGCACACGCGCCATTGGTCGTTGATACGGATGCTGTGTTGCCCTTTGCGGTCGCCTATCAAGGGTTCCAATCGGTTACCGGGCGGGGCTGCCAAGTCGCGCAATTCGTGCGCAGCATCAACGGCTTTGAGCTTACGGCGTGCAACGCTTTCAATATTCACGAAGCGTTTAACGCGGAAGTTCTTAAAGAGCGCCTCGGTGTCTTTGCATTGGAAGGATTGAATGGTCATAGTGTGGATTCTATATCGTTACGCGATACAGAACGAAGACCCAGATGGCGCTGAGCCAAAAAGATGATAGTCTGCCGCCACCACCCAGCGCAGGAGTTTGCCATGAGTACACGCGCTCCCATTCTGTATCTGCCTCATGGCGGCGGACCTTTGCCGCTGACGGATGATCCCGCGCACGCGGAGTTGAAAGCCTTTTTGTGCACGCTGCCCGAGCGCTTCGAGTTGCCGCGGGCGATCGTGATGATCAGTGCGCATTGGGAAGCGCCGCGTGTATCGGTGTACGACGACCCGGCGCCGGAGTTGTTGTTCGACTATTATGGCTTTCCGCCACACACCTACCACTATCGCTACCCGGCGCCGGGCGCGCCGGCCTTGGCCGATCGCGTGCAGGCGCTGCTCAGCGAACTGGGGTTTGAAGCCGCCACGGTGCAGGGGCGCGGTTTCGATCATGGCATGTTCGTGCCAATGTTGCTGCTCTACCCGCAAGCCAACGTGCCGTGCATCCAGCTTTCACTGATCAAGGGCCTGGAACCGCGCGCGCACCTGGAAATGGGCCTGGCGCTCAAGAGTCTGCGCGAGGATAACGTGGCCATCGTCGGCTCTGGCATGAGCTTTCACAATCTGCGCGCGATTTTCGCCGGCCCCGACCCGCGCCTGCGTCAAGCCAGCGATGCCTTCGACGATTGGCTGGTGGAAACGCTCACCACCGCGCTGTCGGAACGTGAACAGCGCGAACGCCTCATGCAGTGGGAACAAGCGCCAGAGGCGCGTTTCTGCCATCCGCGCGAAGAGCACTTGCTGCCCTTGTTTGTCTGCGCGGGTGCTGCTGGCTTCACCAATGCCGAACTCATCTTCAATCGCCCGCTGCTGGGCCATCGCACCAGTGGCTTTGGCTGGTTTTGAAGTCCCCTTGTTGCGGCAAGCAACCTTGCAGTAGAGTTGGCCCGTTCCATAACCGCCCATCCGGCCTCAAGACCGGCGTTGGCATCACTTCCATAATTGGTATCACTTCCGTAAAGAGGAGCATAGATGAACACCACGCGAAAACTCACCCTGGCAGTATTCCTGGCAAGCAGCTTGTTCAGCGCGCTGGCCTCGGCCCAAATGATCAGCGGCCCCACCGTGCAAGCAGCCGGTGAGGGCCTCATTAAACCCGATGCCAATCCGCTTAATCCGGCGAACCGCTATCTGTTGGTGGTGCCCAGGGATCAGCGTCCGCCGATTGCACGCGAAGCGCTGGTGAATGTGCTGGTGGACATCGACGCCAGCGGCAAAGTGAAAAGCGTGAACGTGCGCAACGGCTTTCATGACAGCGCCGTCGACCGCCTGGTGGAGAAAGCGGTGAAAGGCATGAGCTTTGCCCCCGCCACCCAAGGTGGCAACCCGGTAGCGTTCCAAAACCTGAGTCTGCAAGTGCTGCTGCGCCAGGCCAATCCGCCCGGCGTTTCCGACGCCATGCGCGGCGATCTGGTAAAACTTGCGGAAACGATGCAAAAACAGGATTACAGAGGCGCCGAGCGCTCGATCGACACCTTGCTCGATCGCAACGCGAAGCGCTTGTTTGAAATGGCGCTGCTGAACGATCAAAAGGCCAGCGTGCTCATGTCCGTTGATCGCAACCCCGAAGCACTGCTCTTGAGCCGCTTCGCCACCAGCAGCAGCCCGGCGGTGAAACCTCGGGCCGGTGCGCCCGCCGGAGCACCGGCACCGGCTGCTGCTGACGCGCCCGCTGCCGAAGTCACGTTTCCTGATAGTTTCCTGTCGCCCGAACTTTACGTGGATGCACTGCGCAAGCGCATAGCCTTGAGCTTGGTAAACAACCAGACCGGCGAAGCCTTGCAGGTTTACGAAATGCTGAAAGAAGCTGCGTCAGCCGCTGGCAAAGCCGAGGTAGCCGAGACCTTGGCGCCGCAGATGCAGCAGATCAACGATCTTTTGGCATCGGACCAGCAAGTGGGCAGCGCGATCCACCTGATCGGCGGTGAATGGTCGTTCACCATGTCACCGCGCCGCACCTTTGAAGTGAGCGGCCTCAGCGACAAAGGCCGTCTCGATGGCATCGACATTGCCTGCGGCAGCAACCCGGTACGCCGTATGCCCGTCCCGGAAGGCGCCTGGAAAATCCCCGATTCCTGGGGCCAGTGCGATCTGATCTTCCGCGGCAAGGACGGCAGTACGTTCAATTTGTTTGAGTATCTCAACTAAATCACCACTCTCGCTTTTCTCCCCCCGGTCTCTCTTTACAAACGAAAGAGGAGTTGGGGGGAGAGTCGCCTAAAACCTACGAAAACAAGGCAGTGGCACGGGGAATGTGCTAAATGGGTTTTGTGGCCGTTTGTGGCTACAATTCAACCTTCAAAATTGGAGGTGTCCTATGGATACAGTCGTCAGAGCGAGAGTAGATGAGGCCGACAAGGTGGCGGCTGCCGAGGTGCTGCGGGAAATGGGGCTGACTCTCTCGGACTTGCTGCGCATCGTTGTCGTCAAGACGGCCAAGGCCAAGCGAATTCCGTTCGAGATAGGGTTAAGTCCTGTCAATCAAGCAGTCATCCACGAGATCGAAGAAGGGCGCGCGATAAAGGCAAGTCATGTCACTGACATTGAATTGCCCACGGGCAGTCCATTTGGCAGGCGGAAGGGGCGCAAGCAATGAGAGATCTCTATCTCTCAAACCAGTTCAGAAAAGATCTGTACCGGGAATACTCAACTCGGGCAGACGTAACCAAGAATAGAACGCTACGAGAAGAACTGGCTTTCGTGTTGGGACGTTCGCTGTTTGATCTGCCATTGGAGCAACGGCATAAGGATCATGGTTTGGTAGGAAGTTGGATTGGCTTTCGTGATTGCCACGTTTTCAATGATCTGGTGCTTATTTATCGTAAATATGACAAAAAAACGTCGCATAAGCAGTATGGCGACAATGCGTTGGTGTTGGCACGATTGGGCTCACACTCCGCATTGGATTTATAAGGGGCTGTGTTTCGGGCCTCAACTAAAACGACTACGAAACACAAAATACACCGCGCCCAGCAAACACAGCCCTGCCCACAGATAATCCAGCTTGAGCGGTTCCTTGAGATAGAACAGGGCGAAGGGCACGAACACCGTCAGCGAAATCACTTCCTGCATGAGCTTCAACTGGCCGATGCTGATCACGCCGTAGCCGATGCGATTGGCGGGTACTTGCAACAGGTATTCGAACAAGGCGATGCCCCAGCTTGCCAGCGCGGCGATGAACCAGGGTTTGTGATTGAGTTCCTTCAGGTGCGCGTACC
>JAIRJU010000227.1 GCA_031260485.1 Pseudomonadales bacterium
ATTTCGTCAACGCCTATTTGCTCGGCAACGTGGGTTCTACCGGTACCAACCTCGGCGCTTGCGCGTCCTTTCACTACAACCTCAGCCAGGCGGTGAAGGACATCCAAAGCGGTCGCTGCCGCGTGGCCTTGGTGGGCGCGAGCGAAGCACCATTGACGCCGGATGTCATCGAAGCCTTCGCCAACATGGGCGCACTGGCCGACGATGAAGGTCTCAAGGCGCTCGATGGCGTCACAACACCCGATCATCGCCGCGCCTGCCGCCCCTTTGGTAACAATATCGGCTTCACGCTGGCGGAATCGGCGCAGTTCGTGGTGCTGTTTGATGACGCGCTCGCAGTGGAATTGGGCGCCAGCATTCATGGCGCGGTGAGCGAGGTGTTCGTCAATGCCGATGGCTTCAAGAAATCCATTGCCAGCCCAGGCGTGGGCAACTACCTCACCATGGCCAAGGCTGCTGCCAGCACCGCGGCGGTCATCGGCGAAAAGCGCCTGCGCGAACGCAGTTTCGTGCAAGCGCACGGCACCGGCACGCCACAGAATCGCGTCACCGAATCGGCGATCTTCGCCGAAGTCGCACGCCATTTTGGCATCAGCCACTGGCCCGTCACCGCGCTCAAAGCCTACCTTGGCCATTCCATCGCCTGCTCCGGCGCGGATCAACTGGTGATGACGCTGGGCGTGTGGCAGCGCGGCATCATCCCCGGCATTCTCACCACACGGCAGCTGGCTGACGACGTGCATCGCGAGGGCCTCGATTTCCTGCTGGAACACCGCGAAGTCGGCGCGGAAAACATCGACGCCGTGCTGCTCAATTCCAAGGGTTTTGGCGGCAACAACGCCACCGCCGCGGTGCTGGCGCCGCACATCACGCGCAACATGCTGCAAAAACGCCACGGCAAGGCGGCGCTCGTGCACTGGGAAAAAGCCAATGAAAGGGTGCGGGAAAACGCCGAACGCTATCACCTGCGCAGCAATGAAGAACAGGTGCAGCCGTTCTATTTCTACGATCACGACGTGCGTGGCGGCGACGATCTCACTTTCACAAAAGACTCGCTCACGCTGCGCGGCTACGGCACGCCGATCAACCTGGCGCTGACGAATCCTTATGCGGATATGAGCGAGTGATTCCCGGTTTTACCGCCTCCAGCGGCATACTCAGCACCAGATGAGTCCCTTTCCCCGGCGCGCGGTCAATGTTCAGTTGTCCGCGAACATGCGCTCCGGAACTATTGAGAATTTCATAAAACATGACACCCGTATGATCGGGTAGGCTGGGTAGAGCGCAGCGAAACCCAGCATTGGAATTCAACGCACTAACGCTGGGTTACGCTACGCTAACCCAGCCTACACCGTTATCGTGTCGTGTATTTTGGGAAAATCAATAGGTTCCTGGGTAGGAAATTCAGAAACAAGAAGTCAAAAAAGGCCCGCTACCAAAAAGTAGCGGGCCTTTTCAATTTCGCTCAAAGCATCCTGGTTCAAGCGCTCGCTGGCTGCATCGGGCTGGCACCCGCTTCCTGCTCCTGCTTGCGGCGCTGACTCGGCGGCACCCAGAAGCGCGGCTTGATCGGCAGCAGCATGACAAAACCCACAAAGGCGACGGCGGCGTAGACCAGCAACCCGTTGGTGTAGTTGTGGTAGATGTCCACGAAATAACCGAGCACTGGTGGACCAGCCGCAAAGCCCAGGTTCACCGCCACTGACAACAGACCGATGGTCATGCCCAGGTTACGAGTGCCAAGGTAGTGCTTGGTCAGTACCGGCACTTCCACGATCAACGCGCCATGCGCCAAGGCTTGCACCGACAGATAGAGCAGCACCGTGATCACGGTGGCCATTGGCAGCAATTTGACATATTCCCAATAGCCAAGCCCATTCTGTAACGGCGTGATGCCGACTACCAGCAGCGCCATTACCACCGACAAGGCCAGCAGAAAATAAAAGAATTTGACGGCGCTGATCGAATAACGGTCATACAACCAACCGGCCAGCGGCTTGGCGATAACGGCCAGAAAACCGGCTAAGGAGGTGGCGGAGGAGACGATCAGAACCGGGAGCCCCTTATCCGTGCGCAAGAAGGTGACGTGGTTCTGCGTCATCGCCTGATCGACGGCGGACACCAGGAACACGCCGATCGCAACCAACCAAAAGCCCCTTTCCTTGCTGATTACCTTGAAGTGGTCCCACATCGTGGTATCACTGGCGCTTCTGCCGCTGGCGGCATTGATGATGTTCTGAGTAGCGCCATTGCGCGACATGAAGAAAATCCACAGCGGCGTCGAAATCAACAGTGAGCCAAGGCTCAGCACACCTGCGATGTGACGCCAGTTATAACCAGCGTCGAGCGCCGGCCCCCACACCAGCGGCATCAGCGTCTGGCCCAGACTGGTGGCGCTCAGCACGATGCCGATAGCCAGCCCCTGGTTGATTTCAAAGAGGCGCGACACCACCACTTTCATCGCCGCCACGATCGACGAAGCAGACAGACCGAGCACAGCGCCAGCCAGGTAATAAACCGGCAGGTTGCTGGCCAAGAGGAACAGTGCCATCGCAATGCCGCCACACAGCGCACCGATCAGCACGGACAACTTGCCACCAATCTTGTCGATCAGGATGCCCATGCCCAGCGCCGCGGCCGCGCCGACCAGGAACTTGGAGGTGGACAGCAGGTTCACCTGCGCGTTGCTCCACCCGAACTCATCCATCGCGGGCTTATACATGAATGGCAATGAAAAGTTCGGCACGCCGAACGAAAAAAACACGAGCATGAACGCCACGGCCAGTATCTGCCAGTTGGCGAGCAACTCTTGTTTGGTGCTTGGTACGGGTGCGTTCATACGGATTCTCCCTCTTATGAAATTTGGTCAAAAACCCAGCTTGATGCGTCTATAGCGCGTGATCATTCATTTCCAGTACATGAAACCCTGCGCCGTGCCGGTGCCGGCCACGGTGCGATAACACGGCACGTAGTCGATCATCTCACCTTTGAGCGGCGTGTCGAATAGCGCGCCCGCGGCGGAGATCCAGTTGCGGATTTCGGAGGTGCCCTGCATCAGCAGGGTTTGCGGCACGGAGCAGAGGAAGTCTTTGTCGCGCGTGGTCAGCGCCCGCATGACGGCATGATCGAAATCCTCGTCGATGGTGAAGTGCGTCAAACCGCCGGAGCCGAACACCGCTACTTTTACATCTTTATCCCACTCTTTGATGCACTGGCCCACGAACTGGCCCATCTGGAAACAACGCTTCGCGGTGGGCTGATTCGGCGGAAAGAAGGTATTGGTAATGATCGGCAGAATCGGCACCGGATCGTCTTCCATCACACGGCGGATGATCCAACTGAAGGCGTGCGGCGTACC
>JAIRJU010000292.1 GCA_031260485.1 Pseudomonadales bacterium
GGCATAATAGCTGTTGGCATAATAGTTACGGCTCATGCCCGAGCCTGGAATCAGCGGCAGCGACACGCCATCGACGATGACGCTGGGTTGATCGCCCGCCAAGCCCTTGGTATTGCTGATCTGGACGGCGATCCAGGCCTGGTCGAAATGCACCGAAGCCGGGTCGATATTGAGCGCGGCTAAATCGGGTAGCGTGAAACTGCCCTGGAAGTGGACATCGGCGGTATAGAGCACCGCCTCGTAAATCGACACCTTGCGTAGTTCTGGATCCAGGCGCGTGGCGATCGTCACTTGCGTGGGCGCAATCACCAGCGATTCCTCGCTGCTTTCCTGGCGGGTGACGGCTTTGCCGTCCTCGCTGAACGTGGTATAGCCAATGCGGGTAAAAGGAACCACGAGGAAAGGGCCGGATAAAGTCTGGCGATCACCCCAACCCGCCGTAATCACCGTGGTGGCGGAATCCGACTGTGATTCACGGTCATAAATGAGCAGATAAACCGATAGCAGCGGAATCGCCAGCAACATGCCGAGCAGCACGACGAGGCCAAACTTGTAGGCAGGCGTGCGCGCCGGGGCGAGGCTTGGCGTGAGGGATTTCATTGCGTGTGAATTCGTTGATTTTTGTCCACTTGTTTCAAAACTCTCCATTTCAAAACCGTTTGTTTCAAAACCCTGCCACGCCGCCTACGCTGCGCGGGTCGGAGGTGCCGGTGAGCGTGCCATCGCTGGCGATACCAATGCTGTTGGCGTCGCCGATGCCGAAACCGGAGCCGCTCAAGCCTTTGTGTCCCATGGCGCGCAATTGGTTGGCGACTTCGTCGCTCATCGCGCCGGTTTCGTAGCGCACGGTATCGGGTAGCCATTGATGGTGGATGCGTGGGCTGGCCACCGCATCCGCCACGTTCATGCGGTGGTCGATGACATTGAGCACCACCTGCAACACGGTGTTGATGATGGTGGAGCCGCCCGGAGAGCCGGTGACCAGCACCGGCTTGCCGTTCTGCATGACGATGGTGGGTGTCATCGAACTCAACATGCGTTTGCGTGGTGCGATGGCGTTGGCGTCGCGGCCAATCAAGCCGTAGGAATTGGGCGTGTCGGGCTTGCTGGAAAAGTCGTCCATTTCGTTGTTGAGCAGAAAGCCGGCGCCAGGTACCACGATGCGGTTGCCGTAGGAGCGGTTAAGCGTGGTGGTCATCGCCACGGCGTTGCCTTGAGCGTCCACTACGGAAAAATGCGTGGTTTGTGGGCTTTCTTCCGCCCAGTTGCCCGCGCCGATGGCGTTGCTGTCAGTGGCATGGCCGGAATCGAAATCGGCAAAGCGCCGCTGGGCGTAGTTTTTGGCGATCAGGTTGGCAACCGGCACCGCGACGAAATCAGGATCGCCCAGGTATTCGGCGCGGTCGGCATAGGCGCGGCGCTGCGCTTCGATCATCAGATGCAAGGTGGCGGCGCTGCCATGGCCGAGTGTGCCGAGATCATAGGGTTCGAGCATGTTCAGCATTTCCAGCAGCAGCACGCCGCCGGAGGAGGGTGGCGCCATCGACCAGATGTCATAGCCGCGGTAGCTGCCATGAATCGGCTCGCGCCACACCGGCTGATAGCTTTGCAGATCCTCGTGCGTGATAAGGCCGCCGCCGCGCTGCATTTCCGCCACGATCAGGTCGGCGGTGGTGCCTTTGTAGAAACCGTCGCGGCCTGTGTCGCTGATGCGTTGCAGCGTGTCGGCGAGATCGTTCTGTTGCCACAGATCTCCAGCGGCGTAGGCGGCGCCATTTTTGCTGAATACGGCGAGCGAGGCAGGGTAGAGGCGGAAGCCTTCGAGGTTCTCGGCGAATTGGCCGGCGATGTCGTCGTTGAGCACGACGCCTTCACGCGCCAGCTTGATCGCAGGCGCCAGCACTTGTTGGCGGCTCAACGTGCCGTAGCGTTCGAGGGCATCGAGCAGGCCAGCCACGCTGCCGGGTACGCCGGAGGATTGCAGGCTGTCGAGCGTGAGCTTGCGATCCACGTTGCCCTTGGCGTCGAGGAACATGTCGCGGCTCGCGCCAAGCGGCGCCATTTCGCGGCTGTCTTGTGTGGTCACGGTGCCGTTGGCGAGCGCGATCACCATGAAGCCGCCGCCGCCAAGGTTGCCAGCAGAAGGGTAGGTGACAGCCAGCGCAAAGGCGGTAGCCACTGCGGCGTCGACAGCGTTGCCGCCGGCCTTGAGGATGTCGGCGCCTACCTGTGAGGCAAGGGCGGAGCGCGAGGACACCATGCCACCTTTGCCTTGCTGGGTGTCGGCAAGGGCGCTGGGCAGCGTGGTAATAAAGTAAATGCACAGGGCGCAGAACGTCAGAAAACGCTTCACCTGAATCTCCGAACGAGTAAAAGAAAAAGGAAAACCATGGCAACGGCAGGCCCGCATCATGCCACCGCATGAATGAAACGGAAAGTCAGATTCAGGCGGCTGCTGCCAATCCCAGGCTGCTTCGGCAGTTGGTGACGCCAGTGCTGCTGCAAACCGGCGCCCATCACCAGCAGTGAGCCATGCGCGAGGTCGAGCGTGTGCTTGTTAGCGCCATGGCGTGCCCGATCGCGCGCTTGCAACTCGAAGCGCCGCACAGCGCCAAGGCTGAGCGAGGCGATCATCGGCGCGGCGCCGAGTTCGGCTTCATCGTCACTGTGCCAGGCCACGCTGTCGTTGCCGTCGCGGTAATAATTGAGCAGCACGGCGTTGAAGGGCCGTTGCAGCGCGCGCTGTAGTTCATCGCGTAATTCTTGCAACAGCGGCGTCCAGGGCAATGGCGTCAATGTCAGTCCCGAATAACCGTAACGCGCCTGCGTGTCGCCATACCAGGCTTGCAGACGCGGCACCAGCACGGGCTTGCCGCCAAAGCGCAGCGTGTCCTGACGCCAAGGCGTGTCACGCAGCAATTGCCCATAGCAGTGATCGGCGCGGGCGCCGTCGAGCCAGGCCGGGTAATAATCCAGCGACGCGCTGCCCAGGGAATAGTGCTGGTGGCGGGGGAGAGCGCTGTTGTCGAAGAGGGCGTGCTGCATGGCCGCATGATGCTACATCAAGGCCAAGGCGCACAGCAGGCGCCTTGCGATTGGTCCTTGCAACAGTGTGTAAGGCACGCTGCGCGCTTGCAGTTCTCGTACATGCCAGTCGTGCTGAGCCTGCCTAAACGCGGCATCGCGGCGGGTGCCGTCTTGCACGAAAGTGAAATCGGGCGCACATAGAAAAGCCATGTCGTAGCGGCGTTCGGCCAATGCCCAGAGTGCGGGGTCGGCGTGGCCATACAAGTCCAGGCTGTAACACAGCGTGGTCAGCGGCGTGGTGTCACACACCAGCCAGCGCTTTGCCACGGCGGCCTGTGCCTGCTCGTGTGCGCATTGGGTCTGTGCGATATACAGCAAGTCGTCGTAGCGCAGATCACCAGCGCGCGCTTCCCATAGTGTGCGTCCATATTCAGGCACGTAGACCGTGCCCAGCCTCTGCGCCAACGCCTTCGCGAGGCTGCTTTTACCACTCGATTCTCCGCCGAGCAGCGCGATGCGTTGCACGAAATCAGCATAGACCTCTGGCGCAAGCCATTCACGATGCGCATGAACATCGGCGCGGATGCGTATGCCGCTGATGGGGACGGCTTCGCGCGAGCGATCCACGCAGCGATGCGCAACCGGATGACCGAAACGATCGGCCAGTGCCTGTGCGAAGCCAGCGCCATAATCCTCGCTGGTGAATACCGCGTCGATGCGGCGGCGCACGAAGTGTTCGATGATCCAGCCCGCGAATTCGCGCTGGCAGAGATCAGCGGCATCATTGATGGGCAAGGTGCGCAGAGGCAGTCCTTGCGCGGTGCACCACGTGGCGAGGATATCGTCGTCGAACACCAAGATTGTGGTTTGCGGATACAACGCTTCGAGCCAACGCGCGCGCCGCGCCGCCTCGCAACCGGCGAGCGAGGGTTGGGTATAGCTCAGCAGCACGAGATGATCGCAGCAGGCCAGCGCCTGATCGATCAGATATTGATGACCGCGATGCAGCGGGCAGAATTTGCCAACCACGAGGCCCGTATTGAAACGCTCGTTCATGCGCGCGTCATCAACCGGCGCCAATGCCGCCACGCCACCAAGGCATTGACCCAGTAAAACGCATATAACACCGCCGTGAGATAAAGATCACGGCTTGCATACAGCGGCACGGCGATGGTGTTGGTCAGCAGCCAAAAAGGCCAGGTGTCGAGCCGGCGCTGCATTAGCAGCAGTTGCGCAATCACGCTGAGCACCAGCACCGCCGAATCGACGAAAGGCGCATAGGCATTGGTGAAGCGGTGCAGCAACAGGCCGTAGCCCAGCGTGAGCACGGCGGCGGTGGGCGCGATCCAGGCAAGCGTGCCGGGGTGGACGCGGCTGACCGGCAGCACACTGCCATCATGGCGCTGCTGCCAGCGCCACCAGCCCCAGGCGCTGGTGAGAATGAAGAAAACTTGCAACAGCGCATCGGCATATAGCCGAGCCTGCGCGAATAGTGCCGCGAACAAGGCGCAACCCATGATGCCAAGCCACCAGGTGTGAACGCTGTTGCGGCCCGCCAGCGCGATGGATACGGTGATGAGCGCGTTGGCGGCGAGTTCGAGCGGGCTGGACGTCATGGCGCAAAATGCGCATCTTGAACCACCACATACTCCTGCTCGATATTGCGTTGAAACTCCGCAGGCAAATGCGCCCAATCGTGTACCTCCACCAGCATGGGCAACTCGCTTGCCTGCAAGGCATCCTGTAATTCCAGCCAGCCTTGGCATTGAGCGCTCAGGTTGGCAGGGTTGCGCAGCACGAGATCCAGATCGCTGCCAGCGTGCGCCTTGCCATTGATACGGCTGCCATAGGCCCACACTTCCGCCTCCGGGGTGTGCCGTGCCAACAAGTCTTGCAGCCGCCAAAGATGCCTGGCATCGAGTTGCAGGTGGCCAATATCACGGCTGGGCATCGAAAACTTCCTGCAAGGTGTCAGCGGTACGGCGAAGATGGTCAACATTCAAGCTCATGATAAATCCTGGTAGTTGCGTAGGGGCTTTGTTTGCAAGCCCCTACACAACGCCATGTGGGGTAAGTGCGGCGATCTTAATCCAGCAACAGCGCCAAAAGCGCCTCCTGCTTTTCGGTGGGCAGGCGCTTGAGTAGTTGATGCAGGGCTTCTTGTTTCAAGGTGGCGGTTTCTCTGCCGTCGGCTTCGTGCGCGGCGATGCGCTGCTCGGTCGTGCGCAGGCGGATGTGCTCTTGCAGCACCGTGACCACTTCGGCGTTCATGCTGCGCTGGCGCCGCTCCGAAAGCAGCTTGAGCTGGCGGCGCAGGCCGGCGGGGAGGCGGACCACGATCTTTTCGTCCACGGCACAGGACAGGTAGGGCTGTGCCTCGAATCCGCTTGGTGTATGGTGCGCGCTCTGCTGCTTGAGTCTGTCGTTCATGTAACCTCCTTGTGGGTTGTTGCGAAAGTCCAAAACTGCGATGGTAAATACTGCTGGATACGGTGTTGGTTGATGGTTGTGGTTGTGGTTGATGGTTGTTGATGGTTAAAAAAAGGGTAGAGGATGCGTGAGTTTGATCTGTTCGTGATCGGCGCCGGTTCGGCTGGCGTCAGAGCCGCCCGGATGGCGGCTGCCAAGGGAATCAAGGCCGCCATTGCGGAAGAGCGTTATCTGGGCGGCACCTGTGTCAATGTCGGTTGTATCCCTAAGAAACTCTATCATTTCGCCGCCGATTATCGCTATGCCTTTGAGGATAGTTTGGGCTTTGGCTGGCAACTTGCACCGCCGCATTTCGATTGGCCCACGTTGGTGCGCAATAAACGCCAGGAACTGACGCGCCTGAACGGAGTTTATCGGCGCTTGTTGGAACAAAGCGGCGTGCAGCTATACGAAGGCCGGGCGCAACTGGTGGATGCGCATACCGTGGAGGTAGCGGGGCAGCGCTATCGCGCCGAGCGCATCGTGCTGGCCAGCGGCGGCTGGCCGTTTGTGCCCGCCATACCAGGCGCGGAACATGCGCTGAGCTCCAACGAGATCTTCGATCTCCCCGCGCTGCCGCGCCGCGTGCTGGTCGTGGGCGGGGGTTACATTGCGGTGGAATTGGCCTCGATCTTTGCCGGGCTTGGCAGCGACACGTTCGTGGCGCATCGCAGCGAACACCTGCTCAAGGATTTCGACGCCGACCTTGGCCAGCGCCTCAGCCAGGCGCTGGGCGAACGGCTCACTTTATTGCTCGGCATGGAGGTCAGCGCCTTGGCCAAAGAGGCCAATGGCTGTTGCCGCGTCAGCTTCAAGGCGCGCGAGGCGCTGGAGGTGGACGCCGTGCTGTTCGCCACGGGCCGCAAACCCAATACGGCGGGGCTGGGTCTTGAAAACACGCGCGTGCGGCTGACGGCGGCGGGCAGTGTCAGCGTCAATGAACATCTGCAAACCGACGAGCCTTCGATCTACGCGCTGGGCGATGTCGTGGGCCGTCTGGCGCTGACGCCGGTGGCGCTCACTGAAGCCATGTATCTGGTTGATCATCTGTATGGGGAAGGGCGCCGCGCGCTGTCCTATGCCAACGTGCCGACGACGATTTTCAGCCACCCTGAAGTCGGTACCGTGGGCTTGAGCGAAGCGCAGGCGCGCGCCGAATGCGGCGAAATCGCTGTGTACGAAAGTGAATTCCGGCATCTGCGCCATACGCTGTCTGGCCGTCAGGAGAAGACTTATCTCAAGGTAGTGGTGGATGTACAGAGCGATCGGGTACTGGGGATGCACATGCTGGGCGCAGACGCTGGCGAGATCATCCAAGGTTTCGCTACCGCAATGATCTGCGGCCTCACCAAGGCGCAGCTTGACGCCACAGTTGGCATTCATCCCACGGTAGCCGAGGAGTTCGTTACCTTGCGTACGCGTAGTCGCTGAGGGGGGGGTGATCGGTATCGGTGCAATGGGGGCCTCTGATGCTGTCTGCGCCGTCCCAGGGGGCGCCCGCAAGTACATCCCGGTAGGGCGGGGGTCG
>JAIRJU010000295.1 GCA_031260485.1 Pseudomonadales bacterium
ATCCCCCAAAAAGAGGTAAAAAACAGTTGTGGCTATGAGGGCGAAGCCATCGTTCAGGTTGAAAAATATGCAGCCTACCTTGGTGAGGGAGATGGTTTCGATGTTGCGCTGCTACAGTCAGCTAGCAATATTTCCGAACTAAAGTCGTTGCCATGCGAATAATGCCATGGCCTAACATTGCTTCAACCCGGACGGTTTTGCTGCCGATTAATTTAAGCATTAGGCTGTCGATACAGCCCCGTTAGCAGTCATTATTGATAGGAGAAATATGGTTAGTTCTCGGATTTCCCGTGTCCTGCGAATTGTGTCTTACTTAATAGTAATAGTTGGAGCAATTTTATCTGCCACTATAGTGGCTAAAACGAATGACTGGAACTCTCTGGGCGCGGCAATGATTTTATTCGCCGCCATGTTTATCGTTGGTTCAGCGGCGAACATTGCGTCATTTTTTCTAACGGCAAGTCCGCGGTTATTTACTAGAAAAATGGAGATTCTTTTGTTTCTTGTACCAACTGTGTATTTTTTGGTTTCGGTAATAGTGTTTGTTTTTCAGCGATAATACCTAATATTGCTTTAACTCGGACGGCGTTGCTGCCGATTAACTTGGCATTAGGCTGTCCCCATCCCACGTAGGAGTTTTATGATCAAGCGTTCATTATCATGCGCCTGGGTTGCCATGCTTCTTTGCGCATCCCCTGTTGCCTTTGCCGCTGATTGTACGGAGGGCAGCCAAAATGCGGATAAATGCCTGGCGCAACTCGAGGAGCTTGATCTCCAACTGAAGCAGGCGTATCAGGCAGAAGAGCAGCGAGTGAGCACACTTTATGGCAAAGATTACGGCGGAATTGAAGGCGATGGCTATGCTAAATATGCCATTGAAGCCTTGAGAGCCGAAGCTGATGCTTGGCGCAAGTATCGTGGCGCGAAGTGCCATTATGAATCGTATCTGGATGGTATGAGCCTTAACTACACGGGTGCTATCGCTGCGGCTTGCGAAGTGAATGAAACGCAAATTCGTATCCAGCAAGTTGAAGCCCGCGCTAAATGATGCTTAGTATTGCGTTCACCCCGGACGGTTTCGCCGCCGGTCAACTTAGTCCGTGTCTTTCACTCATTAGGAGGTATCACACATGCAACGTCTTACCGGCGCCCTGGGCGCATTGCTTTGCTCTGGCTCTCTGCTGGCCGCGCCCGAATACGTCACCATTCCCATGGAAATCGACATCAACAAGCCCGCCGCCGAGGTATGGGCCAAGGTAGGCGCTTGGTGCGACATCGCCACCTGGGGCAAGCTGGAGTGCAAGGTGGCTTCCGGTGATGGCGGCATGGGCTCGGTGCGCTCGCTGGCCGGTGGCCGCATTCAAGAAATCATGGTGGCGCAGACTGCGCTGTCTTACGGCTACACCCAGCCGGTGGTCGAGGGGCAGTTTTACAACTTGTATCACGGCTTCATGGAAGCGCGCCCGGTGACGGCCACCACCTCCAAAATGCTCTACACCCTGCTGCTCGATGTTTCCAATCAGCCCGACCAAGCCGCCAAGGACGCCGATGTGCAACGCCGCCGCACCCAGTTTGAGGGCCTGTTGCGAAACATGAAGGAGATCGCTGAAGGGCAGTGAGGTGGTTTGCATTTGCTCCTTCCACCGCAAGCGGCGGAAGGAGCAGGGCGGTTTCCCTGGATTTACAGACGATTATCCTGGCAGTAGTGTTCGGCGGGATCGGCGCCATCGAGCCATTTCAGCGTCCAACTGGCTTTCCAGGGGCGGGTATAGGTGCCGGGGTCGTTGATGGTGAGTTCGAGGTTCAGGGTGTCGTAATCGACGCGGGTGAGGCGCTCGGTGGCGTGCATCAGATCGCTGTGCGGCAGGCCGCCAGGCAACCAGAATTTTTCGTTGTAGCCTTCGGATTCGATGACCAGCGTGTCGCCTTCCCAGTGCGCGCTGTTGCGGCCGTAGTAGAGTTGGTTGCCAGCGTCGAGGTCGAAGGCGTCGCCGTCGAGCGCGCGGCCATCGGTGTAGATCAGATGCCAGTCGTGGTTGCCGCCGCCAGCGATTGCGAAGATGCGCTGTAGCGGTTTGTCTTCCAGCAACTGAATGCCGAAGGGATCGAGAAATTTACGCGGGCCTGCGGGCGGGCGGCAGGCGACATAAGTGGGATCGCTGTTCAGAAAGTTGTTCTGGCGGAATTGATACAGCTTCAGCGCCCAGTTTTGCAGCGGCGCTACGCGCGCGGCGTCGGCGATGTTTTCCAACTGGCCATTGGCTGCCATCGCCACTTTGGCGCCGTCTTCCTGCAAGGTGTTGAGGGTTGGCACCCAGTAACCGGCATCGCCCTTGGGGGCGCCAAGCAGCGGTTTGCCATCGGCGCCGCGCGGCGTGGGAGGGGCGGTGCGCTGCGGCAGCGCGCTTAGCAGGGTCGGGAATTTGTCGGTGGTCATCACGGCTTTGCCGTCATCCTTGCGCACCACGCTGTTGCCCCAGATTTGGCGGCTGCCATCGCGCGCGCGTGGCCCTTCGACCTTGAGCATTTCGCCGGCGTGCAGGGTGTCTTCGCTCCAGCCGTTGAGTTCCAGAATTTGAGGGCTTTCCAATTCCACGTACCAGGGCAGCTCCTCGCCATTCTGGTTCACCAGCAGAAACAGATGGGCGTGCGGGTTGGCCCAATCGACGCGACTGATGCGGCCTTCAAAGGCGGTGTTTTGCTTGGGATCGAACTTGGTAGTGACCCCGTGATGCGCTTGGGCAAAGGCGCTGGCGAATACGGCGGCGGCGGTACCGGCGAGGGCCAGCAGAGGGCGCGGAAAACGCAATACGGCAAACATCAACGAACTCCTGTAGAACGCAGGGAAAAACGCAAGGGCTAGGGTCTATGCTCTGATCAATGAAGCCGCTCGATCTGGGGGCGGCCTCGCTATCGTGTGGCAATGCTAACAGGGAAAAGGCCGGCATGTTGAGGGCTAAACGGTTCGGTGGCGGCAATCATACGGCAGTCCTGCGGGCGCTGGGCGAGCCGGGCGGTGTCTGCTTGCGCTTGAGTTTTGCGGGCGGCCCATTATGCTGGCCGCGGCGTCACAGGCCGCTGTTTGTGAGTTCAAGGCTTGCTCCACAAGTGTTTTTCAGGATTCTTCTTTACATGCAGTTTCACTCTGCAATCCCGCTGCCTGCAATCCCGCTGCTGTTGTCGTGCCTGCTGCTGGGTGCTTGCCGCGCGTCGCCAGCGCCAACCGAGGTGGCGTTTGCGCCGGCAGATGCCACACTGTGGCTGGTCTACCGCGACTGGCACACCAGCCTCTTGATTGACGCCGATCTGTTCCGCCGCTATAGCCGTGAATGGCAGCGCCATGCAGCGTTGCAATTGGAGTTGGAGGCGGCGCGCGTCGTGCGCGTGGGCTGGGGCGATGGCGACTACTTCACCGGCAAGAGCAAAAGCACCGGCACCGCCACCTTGGCCTTGTTTGCCTCGCACTACTCCGCGCTGCAATTCATGGGTTACACGGGCGATCCCTTGCTCACGATTCCTTCAGAAACGCGCGCCCCACTGCGGGTGAGCGAAGCAAACCTGGCGGCGCTTGTCGCTTATATTGATGCCTCGCTGCGGCAAGAGGGTGGAATGCTGGTGCCTTTACAGTCTTATGTCGAGAATGCTGGCGTATTTTTTGAATCGAACAAACATTACGGTTTGTTCAATAACTGCAATACCTGGAGCGGTGAAGCGCTGCAAAGCGCAGGTTTACCGGTGCGCAGCGCCTTGCATCTCACGCCCAGCAGCATTTTTGAACAGGCGCGCGCCATCGCGGCGCTACAGCGCGCCATGGAGGAGGATGTCATGCAGGAAACGGTAAGCGTGCCATGATGCGACGTTTGGCTTTGCGCTTGGTGCTGGGCGGTGTTGGCGTGTATCTGGTGATTTGCACTGTCATGTTTACTGTGCAGCGCTATTTGGTGTTTCACCCCAGCACGCGCGACGTGGCGCTCGCCGTGCAACAGGTACGGGGCGCGCGCGTGGAACTGCTAGAAACCCGCGATGGCGAAACGCTGAAGAGCTGGTGGGTGCCGCCCGCCACCGACGATGCCGCGGTGTACCTCTACCTGCACGGCAACGCCGCCACGCTGGCGTCCCGCGCCGCGCGGCTCGGGTTTCTTACCGAACAAGGCGCTGGCGTATTGGCGGTGAGCTGGCGCGGTTATGGCGGTTCCACCGGCTCTCCCACGGAAGCAGGGCTGCGTCTCGATGCGGACGCCGCTTATGAATGGCTGGCGGCGCGTGTCGCGGCGCGGCGCGTGATCGTATTCGGCGAATCGCTGGGCACGGCGCTGGCGGTGGATGTTGCGGCGGAACACGAAACCGCGGCGCTGGTGCTCGATTCCGCCTTTACCTCGGTGACGGACGCGGCGCGCGCGCAATATCCCTGGTTGCCAGTGGATTGGCTGCTGCTCGACCGCTTCGACAGCCTGGCGCTGGCGCCGCGCAT
>JAIRJU010000303.1 GCA_031260485.1 Pseudomonadales bacterium
GGTTATACTGTTCATCGGAGACTTCCCCTTCGTTTGATTGGTCGTTTGCCCACATTCAATCATGGCACTCGATGCCGCGCGGTTGTACCGCTGAGGTGGGAGGTCTCCTTTTTACTCATAAAAACTGATGGCCTCAGGCGCGGCTTTAACTGTTACCACCTGCGCATGTACTTGCCGCAAATACTCCAAGGCTGTCTCCCACAGTGCGCAACCGATGCCGCGCCGTTGTAGGTTTGGCGCGATGAATAGGTGTGTGAGATGCGTGTGATCCCGCAGAGAGATCACACCAGCGAAGGCGCCATCGATGAGCGCGACACGATACCAATAGCGCGTATCGTTCAAATATTCCGCCTCGGCCTTGGGTGACACTGAGCGCCGAAATTCGCTGGTATCAGCACCTGGTTCGATGAAGGCATCCATCAATGACATGATGAGTGCGCTGATCGGTGTGGCGTAGCTGGTATCGGGAACGATGATACGCAGGTTCTGTATGGGGCTCTTCTTCATAGTGGCCAAGGATCAAGGCTGTTGCGGGTACGGCGTTTTATCATGAATTCATCACGCAACCTTCATCAAATCATCGTGCAGTGATGCGATCGTTTGCGAGTATTCAACTCGTTGATCGAAGGAGCCTCTTATGCAGCGATTTCGTTTTTTCAAACTGAGCGCCCTTGTTCTTGCAAGTTGCGCGCTTACTGCCCGCGGCGCGGACAATGACGTGGATAACGCCGTCAATCACTATGATGGCCACGGTAACCCCAGCCTGCTCACTGGAACACAATTGGCCACTGGCCAATTCATCACCCCAGCGGCGCTGCGTGGCATGGTGCAGCAGTTGTTAAGCCCCAACTTGAAGAATTACCCCGATTTCATCGCCAGTGAAGCGGTGCGTGCGCAACTCAGTCCTGATGGCAAGACGCTGGCTATTATTACTGCGGGCCACAATGGACTGTATACACCCGCTGGCGTCACCGATACGGCTAACTCGACGCAATACCTGTTCTTTTACGACGTAGATGGCGCCAACAAGACCAAGCCAGCACTCATGCAGGTCATCCCGCAGACCAACGCCCACATGGGCCTGATTTTTGCGCCCGACGGCAAAACGCTGTATGCGGCGGGCGGCGTGGACGATGCCGTGTACACTTATACCCTCACTGACGGCACCTGGTCGCTGGCGGCGACGATCGCCCTGGGCCACGACAACAAGGGTCTTGGTTTGAATGTGCGCCCCAACGCCAGCGGCTTGGGTATTTCCGTCGATGGCAAGACGCTGGTGGCGGTCAACAATTACAACGACTCGATCAGCATCATCGACACCGCCACGCGCCGCGTCCGTTATGAACACGACTTGCGTCCCTATTTCGCCAACAACGAGGGCCAGGACGGCGGCGTTGGCGGCACGTTTCCACTGGCGGTCGTCGTCAAGGGCAACGGTACGGCCTATGTATCATCCGACCGCGATCGTGAGGTGGTAGTGATCGATATTGCTTCCGCTACGGCAGGCAAATTGGTCCAGCGCATCAAGCTCGATGGCAACGCGCTTGGCATGACGCTGGACAACGCGCAAGCCCGGCTCTACGTGGCGCAAGACAACGCCGATCAGGTGGCGGTGATCGATACCACGGCTCAAGCCGTCATCGCCAAAATCGATGCACGCGCGCCATCCGGTCTGCTCGGCAATCCAGAGGCCACTGGCCAATACACCGGTGCGGGGACTTTTGCCGTTACTCTCTCACCGGACGGCAATGCGCTATATGCCGTCAATGCAGGCTCAAATTCGATTGCGGTGATCGCGCTCGGTGGCGCCAATGCCAACAGTGTGATCGGCCTCATCCCGACAGCCTATGAGCCGCACGACATCACCTTCAGCGCGGATGGAAGTTGGATGTACATCATCAACGGCAAGAGCGCTACCGGGCCTAATTCAGAACACTTGTATGGCAATACGGCGCGGCTCACCAGCACGACCTACCCACAGGGCAATGCCACAGCGGCGGCTGAGGCAGCGGCGTCAAACCAATATCAATTTCAATTGGAACGTGCGTCTCTTATCAGTGCACCCGTGCCCAGTAGCGCCGAGTTACCCGCGTTGACAGCACAGGTTGCGCAGAACAATTTCTACAGTGCCGCAGCGCTAAAGGATATGGCGACCATGCAGTTTTTGCGGCAGAACATCCAGCATGTCATTTACATCATCAAGGAAAACCGCACTTTCGACCAAGTGCTGGGTGATTTGAACAATGGATCACGAGGCGATCCGGGCCTAGCCATATTCGGCGCGGGCATTACGCCGAATCATCACAACCTGGCAAAAACTTTCGTCACGCTGGATAACTTCACTGCCCCTGGCGATGGCAGCATGGATGGCTGGTCTTGGTCACTGCAAGGCCGGGTCACCAACATGGAAGCGCTCACGCAGCAGATCAATTACGCCAATGTTGCGCGTGGTTTGTCTTTTGAATCGGAAGCGAACAACCGTAATGTGCCGGTGAATTGGGCCACCACTGCGCAGCGCGACGTCGCCACCGGGCTAGAAGGAAGCAGCAACTACAGCACCGCGGCAGCGAGCCAGCTTGGCGGCGCCGCCAACTTGCTGGCTGGCGATGCTGATCATGCCGCGTCCGACACCCCCTTTGGCCATCAGCGCGGCTATATCTATGAGGCGGTGCTGGCCGCTGGCGGCTCGGTGCGCAATTACGGCATGTTGGTCAATAACGTTGGCGGCATTGGCACCGGCGCGGAACCGGTATTCGACGCCTTCGCCGCGGGCATCGAGCAGGTCAAGCCACTCAAGCCCTCGCTGTCGACCGCTCCTTACTTTCGTGGCTACGACCTGAACTACCCTGATGTTTGGCGCTATAACGCCTGGAAGCACGAGTTCGACGCTTATGTGGCCAACGGCAAGCTGCCGACCTTGTCGCTGGTACGTTTTGGCCACGACCACACCGGCAGCTTTGGCACCGCGCTGGGCGGGTTCAATACGCCGGAAACGCAGGTGGCTGAAAACGATTTGGCCGTTGGCAAGCTGGTCGAGGCTGTGGCGCACAGCCCCTATGCCAGCAACACGCTGATCTTCATCGTCGAAGACGATTGTCAGGATGGCCCGGACCACATCGATTCGCACCGCAGCACCACTTATGTGGTTGGCCCCTATGTCAAGCAGGGTGCGGTGGTGACGACGGCCTACAACCAGGTCAACCTGCTGCGCACTATCGAAGATGTGTTGGGCACGCAGCACATGAATCTGAACACCGCCTTCCAGGGGCCGATGACCGATGTGTTCGACATCGAGGCATCGCCCGCATGGACGTACACGGCCAGCGCTTCAACCGTTCTTGCCGCAACACAGTTGAAGTTTGCGCAGAGCGCTGACGCCGCAGTGCCCTTTGCGCAGGGCGTGCTGATCAAGCCAACTCACGAGGCGGAGTATTGGGCCAAGGCCACGGAGGATTTCGATTTTTCAGACGCCGACCGTGTGCCGCCGGATCAGTACAACAGAGTGCTGTGGCAAGGTTTGAAAGGCGCCGTGCCCTACCCGAAGGTCGTGCTGTCCCAGCACCCGGTGATGGATGACGACGACTGACGGGCAGCAACAGGAGCGTTTTCTCTCCCGCCTACGGTGTAGCGCGGGAGAGAAGGCAAGCTG
Organism: Pseudomonadales bacterium; assembly: GCA_031260485.1. Classification (GTDB taxonomy): domain Bacteria; phylum Pseudomonadota; class Gammaproteobacteria; order Pseudomonadales; family Pseudohongiellaceae; genus CAILUG01. Next base: position 3,650 of record JAIRJU010000303.1, read on the forward strand.
GCAGAGTTGACCTGGCTGACAGCGGATTGCCGCGATTCATAGCCATCGCAGATCCACGTTCAAAAACTCAACTGCAACGAGGCGCTGAGCGAGCGCGGCGCGCCAATCGCTAAAGAGGGCAGCGATGGCGTGAAGCCAGGCAGGGCTAGTGCGCCGGTGGTTGAGGAAATGTTACTGAAGAACTCTTCGTTGAAGAGGTTGTACACGTTCAACTGTGCCCGCAGTATTGCCCCGCCGTTATCGATCGGAACGTCGTAGGCGGCGTTCAAGTGGAACAGCGTATACGCGCTAACCTTGGCGTCGTTGAGGTCGGTGCTGTAGCGCTCATCGACCCACTTGCCTTCAAGGCCGATCGTCATGCGCTCGATCGGCGCCACTTCCAAACGCAGGCCATAAGTCCACTGTGGTGTTTCGACGAACTGCTTGCCTGCCGTGGGCAGCACGGTGGTGGCGCTGATGGCGAGGTCGTCTTTCAGTTCACTGTCATTCCACGACACCATGCCGCTCAAGGTCAACCAAGGCGTGGCCACCAAACCAAGCTGCGCATCGATACCCTGCAACGCGACAGTCCCCACGTTGCGGTCAACCGAAAAACCCAGCTCGTTATCGAAAGACGACACGATACGATTTTTATACTTGGTATTCCAATAAGCAACAGACGCCAGCGCTCTAGCGCTATGCAGACGCCAGCCCAGGTCATAGGAGCTGGTTTCTTCTGGGTCTGGGTTGGCGCGCGCCAAGCTGCCATTATCGAGACGCCGCACCGCATAAAGGTTGTCGGTGCGCGGCGCGGACAGGCCCTTGGCATAAGACGTGTAGAGCATTTGCGTATCGGTCAGCGCATAGGAAATGCCGACATTCGGCAGTACTTGATTGAACTTTGCCGTGGCCGAAAACGGCGGGATGTATTCAGCCGCCGTGCCGAATTGCACATTGCCGTTGGGCAGTGTGGCAGATGGCGTTTGCGTCGTACACAACACGCTGCTGGAAGCGTTGAGCGAGTAGCAATACTGATTCAACTCGCGCGTGAAGTACGGTGCGCGCAGGCCCATAACCAGCACCAATTTTTTGTCGATCATTTCGGAACGATATTCGACGGAGTATTGATTAAGCTCCGCGATCGAAAAACGATCACGGCCACGCAGAACGCTGCCATCGGCGGCCAGTACTTTTTGGCCATTGCGGCCACCGAAGACATCTTCGGGGTTACCCTCAGCATCGAGATAACCATATTCCCCCGTCTGGCGGTGCTTGCCGTAATCATAGGTGTAGGCGAAACGCAGGCGCTGCGTGGCCGACAACGACCAGATCAGCGACGCATTGAGGCCAGTGCGAAAGGTATTGGTGGTGTTCGGCGTGTACAGACGCACGCTATCGAGCGTGTCGCCATCGCCGTTGAGATCCCAGCCCGTCAAACTGGTATTGCCGAGAACCCGGCGGTCCACCGCGGTACCGGGCGTTTCATTGATCACGGTGGTGCCGCCGCCGTTGGCCAGTGTGTACTGCCAGGAAGGATCCAGCGTCAGTTTTACCTTATCGCTCAGATTCCACAGCGAGTTCATGCGGATATTGCCGGTGTTGGAGGGATTGATGCGCAAGTTGTAGTAATTGGTGCAAGACGCAGGGTTGGCGGGATTATCGTTGGCGAGCAACTCCGGCGTGCTGGGCATTGGCGCGGCGTTGTCGTCATCGCGCAGGCCGGGTGTGGTGGGCGCGCGCGTACAGGTAGCGAGGTTATCGTAATCGCGGCCGTACTTGAGAAAATCCGCCTCGGTGGCATTGCGATAGAAATTATTGCGGTTGACGTTGTAGTGCACCGCGAGCGCCATGAAGTTGCCGTTGGCGAGCGCTTGATAAACGCGAGCGTTCACTTGCCGCTTGAACATGCCGCCTGGGCCTTTGAACTTGTCATTTGTCGTATACGAGCCCGCCACGAACGCGCGGGTATCCCAGGGGCCGAAGCTGCCCAAATCCGCCAGTGCAAAATGGCGTTCAAAACCATATTGTCCCCCCGCGACCGACAGCAGCGCATTAGGCGTCTCGCTGGGCACTCGGGTACGGGTATTGATGGTGCCGCCGATGGCGGAGGCGGTGGGGCTGTCCACATCGGTGGTCCCCAGGTTCGCGTCGACGCTCTGAATGATTTCTGGATCGATCATTTGGTTAGTGTAGATCGCGTAATTGCCGGTGTCGTTGAGCGGAATACCGTCGAAGGTCAGCGACACACGGGAACCATCGAAGCCGCGCAGACGCAAGTTGCCGCCGGAACTGCCATACGGATCGCTGTTGGTGAAGTTCAAGCCTGGCACTTGGTTCAGCGCATCAAAGAAGGTTTGGCCAGCAGCGTAATTCTTCAGCATCTCGCCTGTCACGGTAACGCGCGATTTCGCCGCATCCTGCGCGGTGACACCGGCCATGCTGGCGTTATTGACGCCAGTGATGACGATTTCCTCCAAGCCCTCGGTTGCCAGTGTACCGGTGGACTGTGCCAAAGTGGCATTGGTGGCCAAGGCGGCCATGACGCCCATGGCAAGGCGCGAAAAAACCGGCAAAACAGCAACAGTATTACGTTGCTTACGCATTATCGTACGCATGTGAAAACTCCCCGATTGGTGTACAAAGCATTGGTGTACAAAACAATGCGGGCACTTTAGGCGGCGTCGGTTAACGCGGCATAAAACTCAGGTTAGGCTCTGCCTTAAGCTGCGTTAAAAATTTGCTGGCGTGTTTGAGCTTTACGTAAAAGCACGATGAAGAATTCAAACAGGAGAGGAAGGGAGCGAGGGAGGGAGAAGGAGACAAGCCCACAAGTGAAGGCTGCCGTACCAGGGACTCATGCACAGAGCACAGAGGTGATACGGCCGCTCGAGCCAGGGTGCCTGAGAAGGCTAGCGAAATTCAAACCACCAGAATGTCGAAGCAGGTGGCGATGCTGAGCAGCGGGTTGCGGCCTGCACCAGGGCGCCATTCGTGCGAGACGTAACCTTTGTAACCCATGTCGGCGATCTGCTGCGCGATGTAGCGGTAGTTGAGTTCCTGGTTGGCGTCGATTTCTTCACGCGAGGGCACGCCAGCCACATGGATGTGGCAGACGAGATCAAGATTGTCGCGCAAGGTGCGCACCACATCGCCGTTGGCGATCTGCACGTGGTAGCAGTCATACAGCACCTTGATGCGGGAGGAGCCGGTGCCGCGGCATACGTCGAAGCCCCAGTTGATGTTGTCGAACACCTGGTCGGTGCGAGCGTCGGCGACAACCTTGGAATTGGTGACTTCCATACAGACATTGATGCCTTTTTCTTCGGCGTAGGGCGCGATGCGGCGCAGGATTTCGATGGCGTTGTCGCGGCCTTCTTCGCGCGACATGCCGCGGCGCTCGCCGGGCATCGCGATCAGCGTGGGGCAGCCGGCAGCCACGCACATGTCGATGCCGGCGCGGGTGGCTTCTTCGATCTTGTCGTGCAGCTCGCGGCGGATCAGCCCGTCTTGAAAGCTGGTGCCGGTGCCGGTCATCAGCGCGGCGCCGAGGCCGTAATCCTGCAGAATGGAAAGTTGGTTGGGCGCTGGCAGATCGACGCCGGAGAAGCCGAGCAAGGACAGCAGTTCGCAGCGCTCCTCGAAACTGAAGCGGGTGTTGCCCCATACCGAGGACATCACGCTCTGGCGCAGGCGGCCCTGGCGGATCGGCGCGGTCTTTTCCTCGGCGGCATGGACGTAGGGTGCGAAAAAGGCCGAGGCCGAGGCGGCGGCTAGCAGTTTGCGACGGGACAGGGAAAGGGCCATGAATCTCACCTTTGATTGGGTTGTGGTTGCTCTGTTGCGTTGATGGCGTATGTTGTTGATGGCTTGTGTTGATGGCGTTGCCGCGGGTAGCAGCGGCGTGGCGTGCAAAAGCATAGACGCCGCCTTAGATGCCGTCCAGCACTACCTCCACAGTAACCAGACGCGGCAGCGCGGTGAAGAGCAGCGCGCAGCGCACACTGGTGTCGCCACGGGCGCGGAACAGCCGGGCATAACGCTGCAACTGCCCCTGGTACAGCGCGCCTTGTTCGGCGATGAAAGCGGCTTCGCTTTGCCCCGCCGCGGGGCTGGCTGATTTGTAGTCGATGATCCAGCGCAGGCCTGCGCTGTCGATGAAACTGCGGTCTACCACGTGATCGCGCCGGTAAGCGCCGCGGTAATCCACCAGCGCGAGTTCGCAAGCGTCATCTGTGAACACGCTGTTGAACAGCCACGCCGTTTGCGGATCGTGCAAACAGGCGTCGAGTTGCGCACGGAGGTGGCCGAGCGCCGCTTGCAGCGCGTTTTCATCAGCGCACAGTGGTGCCAAGGTTTGCCGCCAGTATGGCGCCTGTTCCAGCGACGGCAGCCAGGCGGCGCCGCGCTCCACCAGCAATTTCAGCCCCAGATGCACCAGTTCGCCACTTTGGCGCGGCAAGAGATCGGTGTGCGCTGCTTCCTGTGTTTCCACCGGCGTGGCAGCGGGAAAAAGGCGCTGTAACGCGGGCGCTTGCCAGGTGGCGGGCAAGCGTGCCAGCGGCTGAGTGAGCGGCCTGGGGGCGTTGGCCGGAACTGTCTCCACGGCGGGCGGGGCCAGCGGTTCCAGCGTTACTTTAAGCGCCTGTGCGTTGTCGAGCAGCGCGGGCAGAATACGTTGCAGCAGCGAATTGGCCGGGGCTTTGTAAGCCTCATCCTTGTCTTGCTGCACGCTACCGAAGAGCCAAGCACTCTTGGCGGCGCGCGTTACCGCGATGTAGAGCAGGCGCGTGGCTTCGAGCGCATCGCGCTGCTTGTGTTCAAACTGAAGATAAGCGTAGAGCGGATCGTGCGGCGTTTCCTTCGCAGGCAAAAGGCTAAGCAGCGGACGGCCATGGTTATCCGGCCCCAGATGTTCGTGCCATAGCAAAAGTTCACTGTCGCTGCTGCGCGGCAAACGGTCGAGCCCAGGCAACACTACCGTGTCGAATTCCAGCCCCTTGGCATTGTGGATGGTCATCAATTCGAGCTTGACGCTGGGATCGCTGGCGCTGCCGTAGGCTTGCGCGAGTTTATCTTCCAGTTGCCGCAGATCGGCGATGTCGCCGTGCGTGGAAACTTCTTCCACCAGTGCGAAGAACGTGGCGATGTTGGGCAGCAGCGCGGCATCGTTCACCGAGGCGGGGCCGCCGAGCGCCACCCACAGTGCTTCCAGTACCTCGCGCAAAGGTTGCTGCTGACGCATGTGCCAGGCGCGTTCGAGCGCGGGGACGGCGCGCTCGAGACGGCGGCGGGCGTCTGCGCTCAAGGTGTCGATGTGCGTGTATTCGCGCAAACTGCGCCACAGCGTTTGTTGCCGCGCCTTGCCGTGTTCGGCGAGCGCCAAGAGATCACCGAGCAGCAGACCCACGCAGGGGCTGCGCAGCAGCGCATACCAGGCGGTGGCGTCGGCCAGCGACAGCAGCGCGCGCAGCAGCGTGAGCAAATCGCCGATCACGGGATAAGAGAGCAGCGGATCGATCTTGCTGGCGTTCCAGCGCAAGCCGTGTTGACGCAGCGCGGACACCAGCGCCTGCAAATGACTGCGGCTGCGTACCAATACGGCGACGCTTTGTGTGGGATCTTCTTGTTGCAAACGCAGGCAGAGCGCGGCGACGGCCGCGGCTTCCTGCGCGCGCCGTGATTCGCTGGCGATGCGTGCGCCTTGCGCTTGCACCCACAAATGGCAGTGCACGCCGCTGGTTTCCGCTGCCAGGGCGCGCGCGGTGCTGGGGCTGTAGCGCACGCCGCCGCGCGCGAGGTCGTCGCGCTTGGGGAAGGCGGCGCTGAACACGGTATTGACACAATTCACCACGCTGGCATCGCTGCGGAAATTCACCTGCAATTGCAAGGGCTCCAAGCGCACGTTGCCGATGCCATGATCGCGCGCGCGCAGAAACAAACTCACTTTGGCGTTGCGAAAGGCGTAGCAGCTTTGCATCCCATCGCCAACGATGAAGAGTGTGCGGCCATCGCCGTGCTGCCAGCCCGCGGTGAGTTTTTCCAGCAGGTGAAATTGCAGCGTGGACGTGTCTTGAAACTCATCGACCAACACATGCCGGATACGGTAATCGAGGCGCAGTGCGAGATCGGTGGGTGTGGTGTCATCGCCGAGCGCGCGCAAGGCGGCAAGGCTGGTTTCGGTATGGTCGATGAGGCCCGCTTCCTGCATCGCCACATTCAGTTCCGCGACCAGCAACGGCAAGAGCTGGCAGAGCGCGCGCAAGAGTTGCCACTGCTGTTCTGCATAGCGCGGCGCGGGCAGGCGTGCCACCACTTGCAATTGCGGTAGTGCACCAGAGGCGTCGAGCGCGTCACACAGCGCCAAAAAGTCGTCCTTGGCCTCTGCGAAGCGCGCGGCCTCGCCGGGATTGCGCGCGGCTGATTTGGCGGGAAAGCCTTCTTTCGCGGTAAGGCGCTGGCGAAAGCTGTCGAGACTTTTTATCAAGAGAAAACGGCACAACGCTTGCCACAGAGGCAGCAGGTCAGCGCTGTTCGACGGCAGTTGTGCCATGTTCGCCAGGGCGTGAAGTTCGTGTTCGGGTTGTTCCTGCAAATGAGTGACGGCGAAGCGCACGAGGTCGAGCAGCGGCGCGGCATGAGCGGTAAGCAGCGGGCGCAGAGTATCGATCTCAGTGCTCACCAGGTCTTGCAAGGTGCTTTCCATCGCGTTCTTGGCGCTATCGGGATCTTGTTGCAGCGTAAGCGCCAGCGCCAGCCATTGCTCGCGTTTTGCCAAAAGACTCAAGAACAAGCGTTCCACTACGTGCAGATCGTTTTGCAGATGCGGCAGCAGTTCGCGCAGGGCGGCGCCGAAGGCGTTGTCGTCATCGAGGCGTGCCAGCGTGGCGTGAATCGCGCTGCGGAACAACGGCTGCATGTCGGTGGTGAGCGCGGCGCGCGCGCCAAAGTTGGCGCTGAGCGGCAATTGTGCGGTGAGCGCGGCAGTGAAGCTGTCGATGGTGTTCAGGCGCAGCCGCTGTGGGTTGTCGAGCAGCGCCCAACCTTGCGCGGCATCACGCGCCAACACGGCGGCGGCCAGCGCATGGGTGTGGGCATGATGCGCGGCGAGCGGCGGCCGCTCTGCTACGGGCAGGGTGTCTCTGATTTGCGCGGCACGCAGGCTGTGCAGCAGGCGCTCGCGCATTTCGGCGGCGGCTTTGCGGGTAAACGTGAAGGCTAGAATTTCTTCCGGCTGATTCACCTGTGCCAGCAGTTTCAACAGGCGCTGCGTGAGCAGTTCGGTCTTGCCCGAACCCGCGGGCGCCTGCACGCAGAAGGAGCGGGTGATGTCGAGCGCGGTGGCGCGCTGGGGGGCATCGAGCAGCGGGTTCATTCTGGGTTCTTGGTAGCGTTTTGAAAACGCTTTGTAAGAGTCCGCTTCAATACCGAGAGCCTTTGGGGGTCCCAGACCCTCATCCCGGGGGCGCCCGCAAGTACGTCCCTGTAGGGCTCGGCTCGCGCCGGCCAGCCGGTCCAGCCGCCCGGCATAGCCGGGCGTCGTTCAGCTTTCGCACAACGCTGCGCGTT
>JAIRJU010000349.1 GCA_031260485.1 Pseudomonadales bacterium
CAGCCAGTTCGCCCGCAATCGGCTGAAGTCCATGCAGCGGCGCGCCCCGTTGGCCGCCGCTTTCTGGAAACAGGCTGATCTTGCTTTTTGATGTCATGTATTTATACGGGACTCAATAGTGTGGTTTTTTACAGTGGCATCGAACTGTAGAGGGCTACCAGACGAGCCACATTAAGCGGAGCCCAAAGGCTACTTCTTGTTGGCGCTCTGTGTGTGCTCTGTGTCTTTCCCATCCTCGCGTAGTGGTCTAAGCTAGCGGGGTTGCAGCACAGAGTTCGGGTAACCCAGAGTCCATATGAGTAGTCTCCAGTACCTCACCAAAGAACGCCTCAATCGTGCCGTGAAGAACGGCATCAAAGAGGCAGCGGTTCGCGCCAAGGCCAAGGTTGGCGTCATTGTCGTGGTGGAAGATGGCTGGATCGTCAACAAGCACAAGGATGGCGTGGTCGAGCGCCTGGACAAAGTACAGCGCCCCCCTTCTGTCGAGATCGAGAAGAAGATAGCCCAGCTTACTCGCATCTAGCGATGGCGGGTAAGCGCCTGCGGGTATTTGCCGGGCCCAATGGCTCGGGCAAAAGCACGATCATCGATGCCATCAGGCGGCTCAAAGTCCACGGCCGCCCCATCGACTTCGGCATCTACATCAACGCCGACAACATCGCACGGGATTTGCGCCACAACCGTTTCAATTTTGCGCACTATCAGGTGGGCGAGGTATCGCGGGCGGATTTCATTGCGGCGATTTTGCCGTCGGGGCTCATCAATGCGGGCTTTCCCGAGCCGGAGTTCAGGCGCAGTTTCACGTTGAACGAGGCGGGGGAGTTCAGGCTGCGGAGCAAAGAGCGGGATGAGTATCTGGCGCAGGCCCTGGCTACCTTTCTGCGCGAGAGGCTGCTGGAAAGGGAACTGAAATTCTCTTTTGAAACGGTCTTTTCCCATATCTCGAAAGTGGAATTTCTCAAACACGCCGTGGATCAGGGCTACAAGGTTTACCTGTATTTCGTGGCGACGGAAGACCCCAAGATCAATATCGACCGGGTCAGGAGCATCCGGGTCGCGCAAGGTGGGCATGATGTGCCTGAGCAGAAAATCCGGGAGCGTTATTTCCGTTCTCTGGAGTATCTCTACGCTGCGGTTCAGTATGTGTACCAAGCCTATTTTTTCGATAATTCAGCCGACGCGGAACATTGTGCGGCGCAGCCGTTTGCGCATTTCAAGGTGGTTGGCGGCGAGCAGAAATGGGATGAAATCAATGCCGATAAAGTGCCAGGCTGGTTTTGGACGCATTATTTGCTCAAGCTGGACGAGCATCCAAAATCTCGCCACCGCGCTCCGCTGCAAAGCGCCCTACAGCGCTGAAAGGGCATAAATCCGCTTACTTGTTCATGTTCTCTCTGCCCGGTCCTCTCTCCTCAGTGGCTCCCACCAGTAGCTCTCATCAGTGGGAAGACGTCCGCTTGAATTTACTGAAAAAAAACTCAAAACCCACATAAACACCGCATTTCTTAGCAAAATCTTTACTTTGCATCACTACACTGCGCCCGCCTCATAAAGGCTGACGCCCACCATCGCCAATCGATCCATGAGATCAATCGGCGGATGACCTTGCTCGCGTTTTGTACGCCGCAAGCCACTCGTGGGGTTGTCAATTTTTGTACGACCATCCAACGAGAGATCTAACCTAATGAAACACTCCCTGCGCTTATCCGTTTCACTGGCCGTGCTTGGCTACCTTACTGGCACCACACACGCGCTGGCCGCGGATGTCCTGGTTGCGGCTATGGGCATTGAAGAAGTTTTGGTGTCTGCCACCAAGCGTCAAACCAATTTGCAAGAGACGCCTATTTCGATGTCGGTAATGAACAATGAAGAGTTGGACAAGCGCCATGTCATGAGTTTGATCAATCTCGCCGATGGTGCGATTCCTTCCTTGCGCGTTGCCACGTTTGAAGCGCGTCAATCCGCGCTCACCATCGGGATGCGTGGCATCGTGCCGCTGGACGCCAACCAGCCCGCGCGCGAACAAGGCGTGGGCGTTTACATTGATGGCGTTTATCTGGGCCGTCAGCACGGCCTCAATGCGTCGCTGCTCGATATTCAGCAAATCGAAGTATTGAAAGGGCCACAAGGCACGCTGTTTGGGCGTAACACCGAAGGTGGCGCAGTCAATTTGATTACGCGTGCGCCGAGTGGTGTGTTTGAAGGCCGCCTGGTGTCGAGCGTGGGCAATTACGGCAGCTACAGCCAGTCCGCGCACCTGGACATGCCGAAGATTGGCGATCTGTCGATCAAGGTGGATGGCATTTTGGAACACCAGGACGCCACCGTAACCAACCCGCTGCCGGGCAGCGTTGGCTGGAACTACGCTAACCGTCGCGGTGGACGCATTTCCGCGCGCTGGGAGCCGGCTGACAACTTCATCGCGGATTTTTCCTACGACATTGGGCGTGATGAAAACACGCCGTTCTATAGCCAGTTGATCAACTATAACCCGCGTGGCCTGAGTGTATTGCCGCTCAATCAGCCTGCGGGCACGATCCCGGCCGGCACCATCAGGGCGCTGCCCTCCAGTGTGGTGGTGGCGCCGTCGCGCGTGGATCAGGCCGACATCGGCGTGCCACAGCAGGTGACGCTCGATGAGACCGAAGGCGGCATGATGTATTTGCGCTGGAAGTTCGATAGCGTCGAACTGCGCTCGATTTCCGCTTATCGCACAATCAGTGATGACCAGTGGGATAACTCCGGCGGCGCGCACCGTACACCGGTTTACGTCACCAACGGCGCTTTCAGCCGCTATAGCCTTTCGCAGTTGAACCAGCACCAGTTCAGCCAGGAATTTCAGGCGGTGGGTGGTTTTGACAATATTGATTATGTTGCGGGGCTTTATTACTTCACAGAAGGCGCTGGCGATGCTGCGGCGACGCCCAATACCAATCAATGGAATGCCGATGGCACGGGTTACACCATCTTGGATCCGCGCCTGACCATCCCCGGTTTCCGTTCCATCGACCGCGCCAGCAATGCACAAGCCAAAAGCCTCGCGGCTTACGGGCAAGCCACCTGGACACCTGCTGCCATGGAGCAACTGCATTTGACTATCGGCGCACGGCAGACCAAAGACAATAAAAGCGGCTTGCTCTACAAGGTCAACAATGCGGCTACCGATTTCGTTTTTGATCTTTCGTCCAACCATTTCGATCCGCTGGTGACGCTCGCCTACGATGCGACACGCGATGTGCATCTCTACGCGAAGTATGCCTCGGGCTATCGCTCTGGCGGCGCCAGCTCGCGTTCGCTCACGTATCGCTCCTTTGACCCAGAGACGGTCAAGTCTTACGAAATCGGCGCCAAAACCGAAATGTTCAATCGAATGCTGCGGCTGAACGTGGCGGCGTACAAAATGGATCGCACTGGCAGCCAGATCGACTTCAACTTCTTCGATCCGATTACCAATCGCAATACGCTGGAAACGGTAAACGCGCCGGGCACCACCAAGATCAATGGCGTTGAAATAGAGGCGAGCGCGTATTTGACCGATGGGCTTTCTGTCAGCGCCTCCTATACCTACACCGATGCCAAGGTGCCAGAAACGCCGAACCCCTTGCTGGCGGGCAACCCGATTCAAGCGGTGTTCATCGTGTTTACGCCGCCCAATGCGGCGAGTGTGGCGCTGGATTACACCGTTCCGCAGGGAACTGCCGAGTTGCGCTTCCATCTCGATGGCAACTACTCGGATGCGGTTTATAGCTTTGACAACGAAAATGTCAAAACCGATAGCGCTTTGATCTTCAACGCCAGGGTATCGCTGGCGGAAATTCCGCTCGGAAAATCCGACAGCAGGCTGAGCCTATCGGCATGGGCGCGCAACGTGTTCAATAACGACTATATCTATCGCCGCTCCAACGCCAACGGCGCCGCGCTGGGTGACTATGCCAACTTCAACGCGCCGCGCACTTTCGGTGTCGAGGCGCTGGTTTCCTTCTGAGCATGGGAGAAAAGCGCGAGAGTTAAAGCGTAAGAGAAAGGTAGGGAAGTGGCGCGGTGAATTTGTGCCACTTCCCTCGCATTGATCCCGGTAAGGCGCGTTCTCAGGCGTCTACTTTCACCATGTCTGCGGCGGCCTTGCCGATGTCGGTCAGGCCCGCTTGGCGCAGCGCCACGTCCAGTTCCGCATCCAATATCTGTAGCACCCGGCTTACGCCTTCTTGCCCAAAAGCGCCCACGCCCCACACGTAAGGGCGGCCAATGCACACCGCGGACGCGCCGAGCGCCATGGCTTTGAGAATGTCGGTGCCGCGGCGGATGCCGCCATCGACGAGCACCGGGATGCGTTTTTGTACGACATTCACAATATCCGGCAAGAGTTGAATGGTGCCAAGCCCGCTTTCATCGGCGCGGCCACCGTGGTTGGAGACGAGAATGCCGTCCACGCCATGCTCCAGACACAGCGCGGCATCGAGCGGATGCGTGATGCCCTTGATGACCACTTTCATGCTGGTGCTGTCTTGCAGGCGTTTGACGTAATCCCAATCGAGCATGGCGCTGGCGCTGGGCGGGCTGTCGAGCCGCGGCGGCCCGCTCACCGCGGGCGGACGGTGGCAGGCTGTGCATTCGGGCGAGGCGCGATCGAAACGGCGCATACGTTCTTGATTGCGCGCCGGGATGTCCACAGTGAGAAAAATGGCTTTCGCCCCCAGCGTTTGTGCCAGCTTGATCCGTTCCAACGACACCTTCCAATCGAAGTTGGCGTAAAGCTGAATCCATACTGGTGCCCCGCGCGCCGCCACCACGTCATCGAGCTTAAACGACGCGGCGTTGGAGTGGATCATCTGATGGCCAGTGACCTTGGCGCCGCGCGCCGCTTCGACTTCGCCGCCCGGATGCGCCATGGCGAGGCCACCCACCGGCGCCAGAATGAGCGGCGAATCCATGCGTTCTCCGAATAGCTCGATGCCTTTGCTCACCTCGGTCACATTGACCAAGCGCCGTGGGCGCAAGTGAATCTTGCGATAGGCGGCGCTGTTGGCCTGCACCGTGAAATCGTCGTCCACGCCCTGCGCGATATAGGTCCAATGCGCCTGGCTCAGGTTGCGGCGCGCCACGCGCTCCATGTCGAACACGTTCACCGCCCACTGCGCCGCTTCGGCATAGTAGTTGGAATCATCCAGAATTTCGGCGCCTTCGAGCGCGTTTGCCGCCAGCAAGGCGCTCAATGGCGCGGCGGTGCGCAGCAGCGGGCTGGCGGCGAGAAATTGCAGAAAGCGCCTGCGGTTGGCGGCGTGGCTGGTCATCGTGGCATCCCCTCGGGTTGTGTTCTTTTGGCTTGGCGGCGCCTGGCCGTTTGCCGCCAAGCGTGCCGGGCACTATGCCTGGCGAGGGGAGGGCGGTCCAGCGTTGTAGCCGCTGTAATTCAAACGAATTACAATGACCCTCTCATCAGAACAGGAGGTTTTCATGACAGCTAATGCACTGGTTCAGGCGCGCATCGATGCCGACGTGAAGGATCGGGCGACAGTGGCTCTAAACAATATCGGCATGACTATCTCAGATGCCGTGCGCATTCTGCTAACGCGCGTTGCGAACGAGGGCGCGTTGCCGCCTGGCTTCACTGCCGATCCAGCAGCGCACGACGCCTGGTTTCGAGCGAAAGTCCTGGAAGCCTTGGACGATGAACGCCCCCCCATTCCTCACACCCAGGTAGAGGCTCATTTCGCAAAACGGCGGGAAGCGGCGTTACGGCGGGCCAGCGAGGGCAAAGTATGAGGCTGGAATGGTCTCCGCTCGCTCTTGAAGACCGAGACCGAATTTTTGATTACATCGAGCAGGATAACCCCCACATGGCCGTTGTGGTTGACGGTCGGATTCAGGAGCAAGCCGAGAATCTTAGGGTGTTCCCTGAGAGCGGTCGGCCTGGTCGGATCGAAGGGACGCGGGAACTCATCATCAACCGCACGCCATACATTGCCGCTTACCGAATACTGACCGGTGCTGTGCGTATTCTGCGCGTACTGCACGGCGCGCAACTCTGGCCGGAAAATATGCCTGAGAGTCGATGAAAGATTAGAGCGATAGAGTTCATAAAAGATAGCCCCACTCGATTTCACTATCCGGCGTATCAAGTGGTGGAGGTGTAAGGTTTTTCAATCCGTGGATTTGATGGACACCGTGCACTCCCCACCCATGGCTGGCTGGGGAGCGCACTGAACGATGAGGCTTGCTTGGTCTCAACGCGAACGGGAATTACGCCAGCCATCCAGGCTCAACGAACCGCCACCCAAGGCCACGATCTGCAACAGCCCGCCAGCAATGGCGATGTTTTTGAAAAAGTGGATGAATTGGTTCTGATCGCCGAGTTGAAAGTGAAAACACAGCGCCGCTACGACGGTAAATACCGCCAAAGTGGCGGCGCTCAGGCGCGTCTTGTAGCCCAGCACGAGCGCAATGGGAACCACGATTTCCATGAACAAGGCGACTGCATAACCCAGCGTGGGCAAGGGTAAGCCGGCTGCTGCGATGTAGCCAATGGTGCCTTCTGCTGAGCCCAGCTTGCTGATGCCGCTGAGCAGAAATAACGCGGCGATGAGGACGCGGCCAGTAGCGGCGATGAGGTCGTACTTACGGTTTTCCATACGGTTTACTCCGGGGGGGTTGTGAAAAATGGGTTGTGAAAAATTGCAGGTGAAAAAAATGGGCGTGGTCGCCTAACGCTGAAATTTAGCCGGCTGCATCCACCAGAACGAGTTCGGCCTCGGTGAGCGCGGTGAGGTGGATCACGCTTTCGTCCGTGATGGCCGCGCCATCGCCAGCATCGAGGATCACACCATTGATCTCGACCTTGCCGGTGGCGGGCACCAGATAGCCATGACGAGTGGTATCGGTAAAGCGGTATTCGGCTGTCTCCCCCGCCTTCAGCGTGGCGCCGAGCACGCGCGCGGAGGTGCGGATGGGCAGCGCATCGCCGTCGCCTTCGATGCCGCTGGCCAAGGCCACGAATTGTCCCGAGCGTTCTCGTTTAGGGAAGGGCTTGGTGCCCCAGGAAGGCGCATCGCCGCGCCGCTCCGGGAATATCCAGATCTGGAAGATGCGCGTGATGCCAGGCTCCAAATTGTATTCAGCGTGACGAATGCCGGTACCGGCGCTCATCACCTGCACATCGCCCGCAACGGTGCGGCCTTGATTGCCCAGGCTATCCTGATGAGTGATGGCGCCTTCGCGCACGTAGGTAATGATTTCCATGTCCGCGTGTGGGTGCAGGGGAAAGCCGGTGCCGCTTTGGATGGTGTCATCATTCCATACCCGCAGCGCACCCCAATGGACGCGCGTGGGATCCTGGTATTGCGCGAAGGAAAAGTGGTGTTTGGTGTCGAGCCAACCGTGGTTGGCTCCCCCGAGACTAGCGAAGGGGCGACGCTCGATCATGGTGTGCTCCTGTGGGGCCAAAGGGCCCGAAATGACGATGGGAGGCAGTCTAGGCCGCGCTCATCTCATTGTGAATGTCATTAGTCGAATTTCATCCTTTCCATTTTTCACCTATTCTTGCACTGGGTTTTGCCGTAGCCGAGGAGTCCGCCACCGCGATGAACAAACTGCCTGATCTGGAAGCCTGGGCGATTTTCGCCAAAGTGGTGGAAACCGGCTCCTTCGCTCGCGCCGCCACCGCGCTGTCACTCTCGCAAGCCACGGTATCCAAAGCCATCACGCGCCTGGAAGCGCGCACGCAGATGATGCTGCTGCATCGCACGTCGCGCCGCATGAGCTTGACAGCCAGCGGCCAGGCCGCACTGGAACGCGCCTCGCGCATTCTGGAAGAGGGCATTGCGGTGGAGGCCGAAGCCGCGGAGCAATCCAGCACGCTGCGCGGTTTGATCCGGGTATCGGCGCCGATGTCGTTCGGCATTGCACGCCTGGCCCCGCTGCTGCCGGATTTCATGCAGGCGCATCGTGAAGTGGCGCTGGATGTGCAGTTCAACGACGCACAGGTAGACTTGGTCGCCGAGCGTTTCGACCTGGCACTGCGTATCGCCAAGCTCGACGACTCCAGCCTGTTGGCCCGGCGCCTGTGCGGCGTGCGCATTCTGCTGGTTGGCTCGCCAGCCTACTTCGAGCGCTACGGCCGGCCGCAGCATCCGCGTGATCTCGCGCAGCATCAGGCGCTGCATTATGCGTATTCGCGCAGCGGAATGGCGTGGCGCTTTCAGCACGCACAGCAAGGCGAATTCACGCAAATCATGCAGGCCCACCTGCATACCAACAATGCCGATGGCTTGATGCCCGCACTGCTGGCTGGGTTGGGTGTGGCGCTACAGCCTGAATTTCTGGTGTGGCAGGATTTGCAAAGCGGCGCGCTGACAAGCGCCATGGATGACTGGCAAGTGGAACCCATCGCGCTTTATATCGTCACACCGCCCGGGCGCAGCCGGCCGGCGCGTGTGCAAGCGCTGATTGCCTATTTGACTGATAAGTTGGTTAAAGCGCCCTGGGCGAGCGGCGCTGTGTGAAAGTCGAGGCTGGCTGCGCAGAGGGTGTGTCTTCACACCAAAGGATTGCGCACACGCAAGCTGGGAAAGCGGTTGAAATCGCGGTCGGCGCTCAATAGTTCACGCACGCCATGAGCCAAGCAGAGTGCAGCAATACGCGCATCATGAACCATTGCGCCTTGTGGCTGGGCCTTGACGACCAGTTCGCGCAGTGTGGGCCAGTGCGCAGAAGTTTCCGAAAGCAGATGCAAGGTGGGAGACTCTAGCCAGATGTCGATTTGTTGCAATGTCACGTCTACTGGCGTGGGTATACGATGAATGCGTGGATTCGTGACCACGCTATAAAATTCGTGCAAACACGGCCAAGCAATGGCCCATGCCGTTTTGCCTTCGGCTAATTCGCTCACCAGCCTGAACGCAGCGGTATGGAACGGGTTATCCGCACGATGCGCATACACCAACAAGTTGGTATCTACTGCCATCATGCGCCGTGACCCTCATAGATTGCGTCACGAATCTTCTTCCAGTCAGCGTTCTGAAATTCTGGTGTCAGGCCATTGCCGCCGTGGAAGCTGCCATCGCGCAGCTTGAATTTTGGCTCAGGTTTTTTTTCGGCCATGACCTTGCGCAAGCTCTGTTCGATCAGGGCTTTCATGGTCATGTCATGGCTATCGGCAAAGCGCCGTGCTTGTGCAAGCAGGGCATCGGGCAGTTCGATAGTGGTTTTCATATAGGTATCCATGTTGATCTATATGGGTACCCATATTATTGGGGTTCATGACGGGCAGCAATCAGTGCCATAGCCCAGTAAGTCTCACTCAAGCCTGGCTTCTTTATCCAATGTTGCAGCGCTTGTGCTATATCGAGGCAGGCTGGGGCAGGGCTGGCAAATCCACTAGCTTTGAGGGGCGAAGTCGGTACAATCGCGCCTCCTTGCCGGGGTGGCTCCGCCGTCCCGTGGCCGGTAATCTTTGATCCCATTTGAGTGCGGAGGACATCGAGCATTGAACGCCATTGAAGAGGCCAAGTGGACCACTGAGCAATCCAATGAATTGTATGGGTTCGAGCGCTGGGGGAATGATTACTTCAGCGTGTCGAAGAACGGCAATGTCACCGCTCGCACGCTCAACGCCCAAGTGGAGTTGATGGATATCGTCAAGGGGATGCTGGAGCGCGACTTGCAGATGCCGGTGCTGCTGCGCATCGAGAATATCCTCGACGCCCAGATCCATCGCCTCAACACCGCCTTCCGCAACGCCATCGACAGCCTCGGTTATCGCAACGAATACCGCGGCGTCTATCCCATCAAGGTGAACCAGCAGGCGCAGGTGGTCGAAGAGATCGCCGCGTTTGGCGCGCGCTACAAGCACGGCTTTGAAGTGGGCAGCAAGCCCGAGATCATCATCGCGCTCTCCACGCTGGAAGAGCCGGGCAGCATGATTATCTGCAACGGCTACAAGGATCAGGAATTCATCGAACTGGGCCTTGGCGCCATCAAGCTGGGTTTCGTCTGCGTGTTCGTAGTGGAAACGCCTACTGAAATTCCCATCATTTTGGAACGCAGCCGCGCGCTCGGCATCGAGCCCATCATTGGCGTGCGTATCAAGACCACGGTGAGCGTGAGCGGCCACTGGAACTCCACATCTGGCGATCGCAGCGTGTTCGGCCTCACCGCCACGCAATTGGTGGACATGGTGGACCTGCTCAAGGCCGAAGGCATGTTGCACTGTTTGCAACTCTTGCATTGCCACCTCGGCTCGCAGATTCCCAACATCCAGGACATCCGCAGCGGCATCGTGGAAGTGTGCCGTTTCTACGCCGATCTGGCGAAAGAAGGCGCCAATCTCAAATACATCGACCTTGGCGGCGGCCTGGCCGTGGACTACACCGGCTGGGGCTCCAACTTCGGCCAGAGCCGTAATTATTCACTGACAGAATATTGCGAAGACATCGTTGATACGCTCAAAAACACCTTCGATGATTACGACATCGCGCATCCGGTGATCGTCACCGAATCGGGCCGCGCCACTATCGCCTATTCCTCGATCCTGATTTTCAACGTGCTCGATACCACGATCTTCGAGCCGACTCGTTTGCCCGAGCCGCGCGAGGATGAAGACCCGCTGCTCACCCGGATGCGCGATGTGTATGGCAACCTCAGTGAAAGCCGCTTGCAGGAGTGCTACAACGACGCGCATTTCTACCGCAACGAAGCGCGCGAACTGTTCAAGCGCGGCCAGCTTGATCTGCGCACGCGCAGCGCGGTGGAAAACATGTTCCTCGATTTGCTGCACAAGATCGCTGACATCACCGAAACCATGGCGCGTGTGCCTTCCGATCTGGAAGGGCTCAAGCAATCGCTGGCCGACATTTACTACGGTAATTTCAGCTTGTTTCAGTCTTTGCCCGATACCTGGGCTATTGACCAATTGTTCCCGATCGCGCCGATTCACCGGCTCGATGAAGAGCCGCGCCGCAGCGCGGTGATCGCCGACATCACCTGTGATTGCGACGGCAAGATCGACAGCTTCATCGGCCCTGAAGACGTGGTGAAGGTGTTGCCGCTGCACGAATTGAAGGAAGGGCAGGAATATTACCTGGGCGTATTTCTGGTGGGCGCGTATCAGGAAACGCTGGGTGATTTGCATAACCTCTTCGGCGACACCAACGTGGTGAGTGTGCGTATCAATCGTGAGGGCACCTTCGACTTCGTCAAGGAAATGCACGGCGATACCATCAGCGACGTGCTGTCTTATGTGGAATTCCAGCCCAAGGAATTGCAGTTGCGCCATCGCAACATCGCCGAGCGCGCGGTGCGCGAAGGCCGCATCACCACGCGCGAGCGTCAGCAACTCATCAAGCTCTTCAACGAAAGCCTGAACGGCTACACCTATTACGAAAAGGAAGATTGATACCAATCTGAGGTAAATGCTATGGCAAAAGTATTAATCATCGGCGCGGGCGGCGTAGGACAGGTGGTGGCGCATAAATGCGCGCAGGTGCCGGAGGTGTTCAGCGACATCACGCTGGCCAGCCGCACCGAATCCAAGTGCGTCAAAATCGCCGAGCAGATCAAGGAAAAGCAAGGGCGTGTCATCAAGACCGCGCAGGTCAATGCCGATAATGTGCCGGAATTGGTGGCGCTCATCCGTAAACTGCAACCCAAGCTGGTGATCAACGTGGCGCTGCCGTATCAGGATCTCACCATCATGGATGCCTGCCTTGAAGCCGGTGTCGATTACCTCGACACCGCCAACTATGAGCCGCTCGATACCGCCAAGTTTGAATACAAGTGGCAGTGGGCCTACCAGGATAAATTCAAAAATGCGGGCCGCATGGCGCTGTTGGGCTCTGGTTTCGATCCAGGCGCCACCAACGTGTTCACCGCGTGGATCAAGAAGCACTACTTCGACGAAATCCATACGCTCGACATCATCGACGTCAATGGCGGCAACCACGGCTATCCTTTTGCCACCAACTTCAACCCGGAAATCAACATCCGCGAAGTCACGGCAGAGTGCCGCCATTTTGAACATGGCGCCTTCGTCACCACGCCGGCGATGTCGCTCAAGCAGCGTTTTACCTGCCCCGAAGGCGTGGGAACCTACAATATTTACCGCATGTACCATGAAGAACTGGAATCATTGGTCAAACATTTTCCCACGCTCAAGCGCGCGCAGTTCTGGATGAGCTTCGGCGACAGCTATCTCAAACATCTCGAAGTGCTGGGCAACGTCGGCATGACCCGCATCGACCCGGTGGAATTCCAAGGCCAGCAAATCGTGCCGATCCAGTTCCTCAAGGCGCTTTTGCCCGATCCATCGACGCTCGGTCCGCGCACCGTGGGCAAGACCTGCATCGGTTGCCATGTCACCGGCCTCAAGGATGGCAAACTGCGCAAAGTGTTTGTTTATAACATTTGCGATCACCAGGAATGCTACCGTGAAGTGTTGTCGCAGGCGATTTCCTACACCACCGGCGTGCCGGCCATGATCGGCGCCAAACTGATGCTGCAAGGTCAGTGGCAGGCGCCGGGCGTGTGGAACATCGAGCAACTGGACCCCGATCCTTTCATGGCTGCCATGAACGAGCATGGCCTGCCGTGGCAGGTGATTGAAGAGCCGGATTTCAACCTTGTCTGAGCGTCCGCCTAGCGGCCTTGCCGCCGATAACCCTCATCAGGGCGGCCTTGCCGCCGCTACCTTCGCGCGCTTCGATGCTACGCGCGTGCCGTCGCCTTGCTTCGTGGTGGATGCGGTGGCGGTTGAGCGCAACCTGAAGGTGCTCGAGCGCGTGCAGCGCGAGTCGGGCGCCAAGATATTGCTGGCGCTCAAGGCATTTTCGATGTTCGCGCTAGCGCCGCTGGTGCGGCGCTATTTGCACGGCACCTGCGCCAGCGGTTTGATGGAAGCGCGTCTGGGCCGTGAAGAATACGGCGGCGAGGTGCATGTGTATTCCGCCGCGTTCACCTCTGCTGATCTCAAGGAAATTCTCGGCATCGCCGATCATGTCGTCTTCAACACGCTGAGCCAATGGCAGCGTTTTCAACCGCTGATTCAAGAGGCGCGGCGCCAGCGTCCCGCGCTCAATTTCGGTCTGCGCATCAACCCATGCCATTCCGAAGGCGCGGTGCCGCTCTATGATCCCTGCGCCCCCGGCTCGCGCCTGGGCACACCGATTGCGCAACTGGCGGGGGAAGATTTGCGCGGTTTCAGCGGTCTGCACTTTCATACCTTGTGCGAGCAGAATTTCGCGCCGCTGTCGCGCACGCTGGACGCCATAGAGGCGCAGTGCGGCGATCTGTTGCATCAAATGCAATGGGTAAACTTTGGCGGCGGTCACCACATTAGCCATCCTTCCTATGATGTGGAGGGTCTCATTGCGCGCATTCGTCAGTTCAGCCAGCGCTATGGCGTGCAGGTGTACCTGGAGCCGGGCGAGGCCATCGCCATTCGTAGCGGCGTGCTGGTCAGCGAGGTGCTGGACCTCATGGATAACGCCATGCCGATCGCGATTCTCGATAGCTCCGCCACCTGCCACATGCCTGACACTCTGGAGATGCCTTATCGCGCGCATATCAAGGATTCGGGCGAGGCAGGGCAATTGGCCTACACCTACCGTCTTGGCGGGCTGAGCTGCCTCGCGGGCGATGTCATGGGTGATTACAGCTTCGCGCGTCCGCTGGAAGTCGGGCAGCGCTTGCTGTTCGATGACATGGCGCACTACACCATGGTCAAGACCACGACCTTCAATGGTGTGCGCCTGCCGGCGCTCGCGGTGTGGAATTCCGCTACGGATGACTTGCACATTGTGCGCGAATTCGGGTATCAAGACTTTCGCAATAGATTGTCCTGAGCG
>JAIRJU010000001.1 GCA_031260485.1 Pseudomonadales bacterium
CGGCATGGGCGGTATTTGGCCGCAATTGCAGACTATGACGAGGTTATCGCGTGCCAGCCCGATCATGCCGAGGCGCATAACAATCGCGGTGTGGCACTCTCTGCCCTGAATCGTGATGACGAAGCCTTGGCGAGTTTCAAGCGCGCCGCTGAACTCAAACCCGATCGCATGGATCTGCTCACTAACTGCGGCATGGCCTTGGGCAAACTCGGCCGTCATGGCGAAGCGCTGGACGTTTTGGACCGTGTGGTCACACTCGCGCCTAATTATGCTGATGGGCACCATCTCCGAGGCATCACGCTAGCGCAGCTTGGCAATCGGATTGATGCACTGGAGAGTTTTAACCGCTCTGTCACGCTCGCGCCGAATTTTGTCGATGCACAGCGTAGCCGCGGCCTGACGCTCGGGAAACTCGACCGTTTTGAGGAAGCCTTAGTTAGCTATGATCAAGCAGTTGCGCACGCGCCGAATTTCGCCCTGGCACACCATGAACGTGGCATAGTGTTAAGCTCTCTCGGTCGCTGCGGTGAAGCGTTGGAAAGCTATAACCGCGCTATCGCGCTCGATCCTCGTGCGCCTGCCCCGCAATACGATAAGGGGATGGTGTTACTCCAGCTTGGCGACTACGAACACGGGCTTGAACTTTATGAATGGCGCTGGCGGCCAGGCGCTGTCCCACGAGCGGTACGACGCCTCACCCAGCCACAGTGGCGTGGCGAAATCATCACAGACAAAACGTTACTGCTGCACGCCGAACAAGGCTTGGGCGATAGCATTCAGATGTTGCGTTACTTGCCATTGGTGAAGACGAAGGCCACACACATCATTCTCGAACTACCCAAGGCGCTTCATGCCGTGCTCGGGACGATTGCCGAGGGCATCACCGTGGTGGAAGCGGACCAGCCTTTACCCCCTTTCGATCTGCAATGCGCTCTGATGAGTCTGCCATTTGCCTGTGGTACGCGACTCAACACTATCCCAACGCAAGTGCCTTATTTGGCGGCTCCGCATGAACGCCTTCCTAAATGGAACGCTCGGTTGCCGTGCACTGCACTGCCGCGCATTGCTTTGGTGTGGTCTTCCGGCACGGCCAACCCTTATGGCCACTACCGCACCATTGCGCTTGAACGCTTTGCACCGCTCTTGAACATCTCCGGCCTTACGTTTGTCAGCTTGCAAGTGGAATATCGTGAACAAGATTTGCCCACGCTTGCGCGGTTGCCAATCGAGCGTCTCGACAGCGACATCCGCGATTTTGGCGACACCGCGGCGGCCATCGCCCAATGCGATCTAGTCATTTCGGTGGATACCGCTGTTGCTCACCTCGCGGGCGCACTGGGCAAGTCGGTGTGGGTGCTGCTCCCCCATGTTGCTGACTGGCGCTGGCTGCTGGATCGGACTGATAGCCCTTGGTATCCCACGGCACGCTTATTCCGGCAAGGCAGCAGTGGTGACGATTGGGATGGCGTTATTGCCTCTATTGGCAGTGAGCTTGCAGCGTTGAGTTCACGCTGGGCTGCGTAGCAGCAGAGACGAAAGAAAAAGTCGCCACACCAGCGCGAGCCTTGCCACTAAATACGAATAGGTGCCTCCGCCACACCCAAACCGGTGAAACCATGCGCAAAACTCCACAGAACGGCGCGGGTAGCTTGGGCTATACTGGCGCCATGTTGTCATTCGCGCCCACCCACGATCCTAGTCCCCTCCGCAAGCTCCTGACGGGCGCTGTGCTGATGGCCTTGTTGCTACTCGGCGCTTGTACCACGTCGTCGCGGGTCATCCAGATAAAACCAGGGCAGCTTGGTACCCCAGCGGTGCTCACACCGCGCAGCGGAGAGGACGTTGCGCGTGTGCGCACTGGCGCGGAAACGCCGGATGACAACGCGCTCTATGTGATGCAGACCGCGACGCTATTGCAGGAGCAAGGCCGCAGCGCCGAAGCGCTGGCGCTGCTCAAGGAACTCAAGCTCGCCGAATTGTCTTTGGCACGCCGCGCGGCGGTGCTGTTGTTTGAAGCGGAATTACTGGCGCAGAACGAGAACGCGGCCAATGACGTTCTGACGCTGCTACGCCCCGACAATTTTCCGCTTACCGACGCCGATGCCGCCACCTTGGCGCGCTATCACACCCAGCGCGCCTTGGCCTTGAGCCAGTTGGGGCGCACGCTGGAAGCGATCAACGAGCGTATTCAGCTCGATCGCCAGTTGCCGCCCGAGGCGCGTGCCGCCAACCACGATGCGCTTTGGCGCGAGATCACGCAGTTGCCTGATGCGCAGTTGCGCTCGCTGTCTTCCACGGCCGTCGATTTCGAGGCGCGCGGCTGGTACGAACTTGGCCTTGCCATGCGCGATACGGATTTGGACTTGCAGGCCACGCGCCTGGAAAGCTGGCGCGATACCTGGGGCCGTCATCCTGCGGCCAGTGTTTTGCCGAGTGAATTGACGCTCTCATTCAACGCCGCCATGCCCGCGCGCATCGCGCTGTTGCTGCCGCTGGGGACAGCCGCCGGCCAGATCATCCGAGATGCGTTTCTCGGCGCCTACTACTATCAGCAAGAAAACTACTATCAGCAAGAAAACGGCTATCCGCAGGAGAACGGCGGCACGCTGCCCGCGCTGCGCTTCTATGACACCGACGCCGCCACCGACATCCTCGCGCTGCACGCCCAGGCACGTGCAGACGGCGCGGAGTTGATCATCGGGCCGCTGCTCAAGCAGCACGTGACAGCGCTCATGGCGGTTGCCGATCTCGGCGTGCCCACGCTGGCGCTCAACAATGTCGAAGGCGCGACACCTGCCTCGCCCTTGCTCTATCAGTTCGCGTTATCGCCGGAAGATGAAGCGCGGCAGTTGGCCCGCCGCGCGTGGCAGGATGGGCATCGTTTCGCCGCGATATTCAGCCCGCTCGATGCGGCGGACAACGATTTCTACATCCGCAAGCGCAACGCCTTCGTCACGCAATGGCAACAACTCGGCGGCACCATCGTGACCAGTTCCAGCTATGCCGACGACTACACCGGAGCGCTCGCGCGCCTGCTTGCGCTCGACGCCAGCATCGAGCGCCGCCGCCACCTGCAAGACGCCATCCGCCGCCAGGTGACGTTCACGCAGCAGCGCCGTCAAGACGTGGATTTCATTTACCTGGTTTCCCAAGCGGAACCGGCGCGGCGGATCGTGCCAAGTCTTGCCTATCTTTTCGCTGGCGACATTCCTGTGTACGCCAGCCAGGATGTCTATTCCGGCGCTGGCCGCACCGTGGATGACGTCGATCTCAACGGCGTGCTGTTCCCGGAAAGCCCGTGGCTGCTCAGCGCACAAGACCGCAATAATGGCGCCGGCATCGAACAGATCAAACAGTGGTTCCCCGTGGACAGTGCCCAGAATCTGCGCCTGCAAGCCTTCGGCATCGACGCCTTCCGCCTCGCCTCACGCTTGTCATTGTTCACCCCCGCCAACGATTTTTCGGTTTCCGGCGTCTCGGGCCTCTTGCGCATGGATCCGCAGCGCAACATCCTGCGCCAACTCAGTTGGGCCACGATTACTCAGGGTCAGATACGGCCAGCGCCACGCTGATTTCCTGCTCTCTTTACACGCTGAATCATGGATGATCGGCCTATGAAGCTGTCTCACCCCCCTCTTCGCCCCCCTGTGCGGCAATCGCCGCGGCAACGCCAAGGCCAGCAGTTTGAACAACTGGCGCTCAGGTATTTGCAAGGCCAAGGCTTGCTATTGCTCGCGCGGAATTATTGTTGCCGTGTGGGCGAACTCGATCTGGTGCTGCGCGAGCGCGATACCTTGGTGTTCGTGGAAGTGCGCTACCGCCGCCAGAGCGAATTCGGCTCGGCGCTCGAGAGCATCGGGCGCGGCAAACAACTGCGCGTGATCCGCGCCGCGCAGCACTTTTTGCAACGACACCCGCATTATGCCGATCTCTGCTGCCGCTTCGATGTCGTGGCGCTCGATGCCGAAGGTTTTGGCGATACCCGCATCGAATGGATTCGCAACGCCTTCATGTAAGCGCGCTGTGCTCACCTCATCTGTGCTCACCTAGAGCAGGCCAGCGCTTTTCAGTAAAATACGGCTTTTTCGTCGGTATGGGCGGTACGAACTCACCATGAACATTCAGGATCGGGTCAAGCAACTCTTCAACGCCAGTATCGAAACCAAGATTCGCTCGCTGGAACTCTTGACCGAGCCTGTCATCCACGCCAGCGAAGCCATGGTCAAGAGCCTGCTCGCCGACGGCAAGATTTTAAGCTGTGGCAACGGCGGCTCCGCAGGCGATTCCCAGCATTTTTCCGCGGAAATGCTCAACCGCTTTGAGCGCGAGCGTCCGCCTTTGCCCGCCATCGCGCTCACCACCGATACCTCCACGCTGACCTCGATCGCCAACGATTACAGCTACGATGAAGTTTTCTCCAAGCAAGTGCGCGCGTTGGGCCGCCCTGGCGATGTGCTGCTCGCCATTTCCACCAGCGGCAATTCCGCCAATGTCATCGACGCCATCAAAGTGGCGCAACAACGCGGCTTGGTCGTGGTAGCGCTGACCGGCAAGAACGGCGGCGCCATGCGGGAACTGCTGCGCGATACCGATATTGAAATTTGCGTGCCGTCTCCCGTGACGGCGCGCATCCAGGAAGTACACCTGTTGGTCATTCACTGCCTGTGCGATCTCATCGACAGCCAACTATTTGGAGGAGAATAATGAGGATGAGAATGCTGGCGCGCTTCGGATTTTTACTCACGCTGCTGCTGTGTCTTGGCGCTTGTGCCGACATCATCAGCGCCACCAATGGCGGCCAAGCCATTCAGGAAGACCGTGGCCGCCGCAGCATTGGCACCGTGATGGATGACGGCAGCATCGAAACCGCCATCAAGGTCAACCTGCGCGCCGCCGACCCCGCCCTGCGCGACGCCCACATCAGCATCACCAGCTTCAACCACGTGGTGTTACTGGTGGGCCAGGTAGCCACACAGGATCTGAAAAACCTCGCCACGCGCGTCGCACGCGAAGCCAGCAGCAGCATCAAAACCGTGCATAACGAACTCGAAGTGGCCGATGCCATCGGCTTTTTTGCGCGCAGCAACGATGCCTGGCTCAGCTCCAAGCTGAAAACCTTGATGCTGGCCGACCCCACCATCAGCAGCCTGCGCACTAAAGTGGTTACGGAAAATGGCGTGGTGTATCTGATGGGCCTGGTAACGCAGCAGGAAGCGGATGCGACAGCAGACCTCGTGAGCAACGCGCGGGGCGTGGTCAAGGTTGTCCGGGCCTTTGAATATATCGATTGAGAGAGATCCCTCCGTGCGGCCAGATAAATTCCCCTCCTGCGGAGGGGTGGCCGCCGCAGGCGGACGGGGTGGTCCACGGTAGAGCGCATTTTTTGCAGGAACCACCCTGCCCTGACGGGCACCCCTCCAGAGGAGGGGAA
>JAIRJU010000061.1 GCA_031260485.1 Pseudomonadales bacterium
TTCCACTTCGCCACCGTCTTCGGGTTAATTCCGTAGCGCCCCGCCAGACACCTCACGCTCTCTTGACCATGCTGTATCGCTCGACGCACTGCCTCTGTCGTGGTGGCGCTTCCATGCAGCACTTGTCCCATCATGCTTCCTTCCATTCAGTAGATAAGAACGTACTACTAAAAGACGGGACTGAACATCTCTCTAGCGAAACCTGCTCTGGATCAAGGAATGCGACTAGCCCGCAGCCAAACCGCGCCTTCAGATCAGGGGAATTCCAAAGCGTCGCCTCGCTGAGTTGGATGGTGTCAATGACTCGAAACATGGCGCGGACTTTATGTCGCCTGACACCGGCTCACGAACGCGCCAGCACAGCCTCGATCTCGGCGAAAGTCTGCGCCAGTTCAAAGGTCAGCACCGGCACGCCGAGTTGACGCCCGATCTGGGTGGCCGAGAAGATGCCGCGCACGCGCGGCAGGCCGCTGGCCTGATCGACATCCTCGACCAGGATGTGCTGCCGCCCGAGTTGCTTCAAGGCATGGACGATGTCACTGACGCGAACCTTCATCACATCCGTCAGGTAGAGGGTATCGACGCTGCCGATGGCCGTCATCAGGTCGTTCACCGTCAGATCCTCGCGCTTGACGCCGCGCACCTGCGTCAGTTGCAGCGGCTTTTCGCCGAGGATGTCGCGGGCGGTGATCAGCCCCAGCACCTGCCCGTCGTCGCCGGTGACCATGAGCAGGCGCACGCCGCGCGAGATCATGCGGGCATTGGCCTCGCCGATCGGGACGCCGGGGCTGACGGTGACGGCGGGGATGCGGGAAAAGTCGGTCATCACCTCGATGGCCGGCGAATCGCCGCTAACCGGGTTGAACCCCGGCTCGCACAGCGCGGCGTTGGCGGATAGCTTGTGCGCTTGCACCTTGGCGGGAATATTCAAGTCTCTCTCCTTTTTATTTATAAAGGCTGGTAGATTCAATCTGTTGGCAAAAGTTCGGGAAAATTCCCCCCATCACTGGTCGAGAGGTGTCATGAGTCTGCGCTCAAACCTGAAGACGCTCCTATTCACCAATCATCAAACGCACCGATTTCATAGCCAGCACATGGACGATGAAGCTGGAACTGACCGCCGAGGTGGTGGGAAACACGCTGGCGCCACCGATGAACAGGTCGCCGGGCCTATATACTGCTGCCATCACGGTACAACAAACGAAGGGCTGCATGCCGGATTTACCCGGAGCAACGAACATGGATATGCTGTTGTGGCGTCATGCCGAAGCCGAAGACGGCGATGACGACCTGAAACGCCCCCTGACCGAGCGCGGTCAACGCCAGGCCAAGGTCATGGCCGCCTGGGTCAAGGCGCGCCAGCCGAAAGGGCTGCGCATCCTGGTCAGTCCGGCGATACGCACGCGGCAGACGGCAGAGGCACTGCATCTGCCCTTCGAGATCGAGCGCCGGATTGGCCCCGATGCCTGCGCCTCCGCCCTGATCGCTGCCTCTGGCTGGCCGCAGAGCGCCGGCGCGGTGCTGCTGATCGGCCACCAACCCTCGCTTGGCCGCCTGGTGGCGCTGCTCATGGCTGGTCACGAAGCCGAATGGAGCATCAAAAAAGGCTCCCTGTGGTGGCTCTCCAACCGTAGCCGGCGCGGCAAGACGCAAACCGTGCTGCGCGCCATGGTAGCCAGCGAACTGCTCGGCTGAAACATGCTGATTTTCCCCCTCTCCCGCAAGCATGTATATGCGAGCCGACCAGACAGCGTCCGTAGATCAGCGGGACAGGAATGCCTTGTTCTTCCGTATTGACCGGCCCACCGAAGTAGTGTGAGTCTTTGTTTTCAGCGGCTGCGCCGCCCTTGCTGGTTTTGGGCTTGGGAGCAAGCATTTCGGCGATGCCGCCGAGAATCAGCGAAGCGCCAACAGAGATGGCTGCCGGATTTCCCCAGCCTGCAATGATTATCACAATGCCGACAACGATGCGAAACACCGCCCCGGCCCCCTCCACAATCGGGACAAAGCGGATTTCGTCATATTGGCCCTGTTGTTCAAGGTATTGTTGTTCGCTGAATTCCTCTGTCCGGTCGCCTGACTTACAGATGATGGCGTAATGGGAAAACTTCTGCGCGTGCTTGCGCATCCACGCAAAGATCGGGAAACATCGCGGACATTCTGGTTGATCCCGAGGGGGTGCTCGAACGCCGCAACCATTGGGAAAAAACTTCTCACGCGCTGCTGGTCGCCACCAATGGCGTAGGCCGGCGGGGACTACATGATGAAAGTAAAGGACACCGTGCCGGTTGCGGTGCAGGTGTGATGCGGTGCGATATGCCATAGCGACTTCCCCTGCCGACGCTGGCATAGTCGCCTTACGGCATCGGCTTTTGACATCGGTTTACGACACCAAGCAAAATCGAGATGCCCGTGGATAGGGCGTTTGCGGGGGGCGACAATTTGCCACATCTTTGGTAATCTACCGCCAAAACCCTTGTGCCGCAAGCATCTCTGTCTGCCTGACTTGAAAAAATGCGCTGATTTGCGACACTTTCAAGCGATAGTCTAACGCGGTTTCGTTGCTTGTATAAGGTTTGCTGAAAATTGCTGCCTGACGATGACTGACTGACCATCAGGGGGTTCGTGTTTTTTCTAGGACTTCGCTCTTTGCGCAGGTAGCAAGGGGCGGTCGGCTGCGCCGCCCCGCCCGCGTTGTTGTTGCGCTGGCTGTTGTGTCCATTCCGGTGTCTGGTTGTTTGGGTAACTGCGCTCTGTGATCGTCTGCGAGTGCAAGGCGCTTGCGCCGCGCATCGCTGTTGATCTGGTGGCGGGGTTGATTGTCTGCATTGCCATGTTGATCGTGGAAGAACTGGCTTTGCCGGTTCGTGATCGTTTGGCTTGGTTGTTGGTTGACGTTGACTGTAGTTGTTGAATGTTAGCTATGTAGTTATTAGGACGGCCCGCAAAGCCGCATGGTTGCGCGGTCGATTGACTGAAAACGCACTCTTTTTCCGCAAGCGTTGAAATTTCATTGTCATTTTTCGGCTTGTTGTGACGTGTCCGGTTCCATCTTTCTGACAGGTCTTTGAGTGCTTGTCGTATCACCTTGTTGATGGCGGTGTCGGCCTCTGTTGTCTGGCTGTATTGGCGAGTTCCGCCTTCCCGTCTGTTCCTTGTCCGCCGTTCGCCTATCTGGGCGCTGGCGCTGGTTCGCTGTAGATTGTCCCGCTCCCTGCGCTGGCTGAATAGCGGTGCGAGTGTTTCAAACCGGAACAAGCGCAGGTCGTCAGCGGTTTGAAATGGTAGCTTCGCGCCACCGAGTCTGTTTTCAAACCTTGCCCGCCAGTCGCTTTGGTCAAGGTCGGCAAGTTCGCCGCGCTGCGTGTCTGTCTGCTTAACGTATAGGTGTTGATACCAATCGTCTGTTTTGTTGCCGATAGCGATATTCCAGCCTTGAGCAAGGTTCGCCGCCAGTGACTGAAAGGCGTCAAGGCCCATACGTATGCCCTTGGGCTTGCCGTTCTCGATGTTATGGCACAAACGGCGGTTGTCACTGGCAAGGTGCGTGGCGTGCCGG
>JAIRJU010000073.1 GCA_031260485.1 Pseudomonadales bacterium
GGTTCAGCCATATATAAACCGTTGCACGCGCCACGGCGAAGAGCTTGACCGCCTCCACCTTGCTGCCGCCTGCGGCGACGTAGGCTAGTACCCTTTTCTTCAAATCCTCGCTGTAGGCCCGTGCGGTCTCCTGATGGCGTGGGTGGGGGATGGGGGTAGCGTATGTCTAATTTATTGTGAGGTCAACTATAAGGGAGCGCGGGGGCAGCCAGGGCAGAGGGTCTGCTTCAGCGTCATTCATCAAACGGATGAAGTCGGCGCGCGGCAGCCGTAGTTGCAACCAGGTTTGCCCGTGTTCGTCCTGGCTTTCCTGTAGCACGGCGGAGGCGGCGTAGAAGCGCGCGCGCAGGCGGCCTTGTTCTGGTTGCAGAGGCAGGCGCAGGTTCAGCAGGTCGTCGCTCAGAAGTTCGGCGATGGCATCGAGCAGTGCCGCGATGCCCGCGCCGCTGTGGGCGGACACCCAGGCACGCACGGGGCGGCCTGCTGCGTTACGCTCGATCAGAGGCGCGGTGTTGGGGAGGAGGTCGATCTTGTTGAATACCAGGAGCGTCGGGATGTCGGCGGCGCCGATTTCCGCCAGCACTTTTTCCACTTCTTCGATCAACAGTAGCCGTTCGTCGTTGTGGCAATCCACCACGTGCAGCAGCAAGTGCGCTTGTACGGTTTCTTCCAGCGTAGCGCGGAAGGCGTCCACCAATTGGTGCGGCAGATCGCGGATGAAGCCCACGGTGTCGGCCAGGATGAGCGGGCCGATGCCGGGGGCCTCGATCTTGCGCAGGGTGGAGTCGAGCGTGGCGAAGAGCTGATCGGCCACGTAGACCTGATCGCCGCTGAGCCGGTTGAACAGCGAAGATTTGCCCGCGTTGGTATAGCCCACCAGCGACAGCGTGGGAATTTCCGCCCGCTTGCGTGCACGGCGGCCCTGTTCACGCTGGCTGCGTACTTTTTCCAGGCTTTTGTTGATGGCCTTGATGCGCACGCCGATCAGGCGTTGGTCGATTTCGAGTTGGGTTTCCCCGGCGCCGCGCAGGCCGATGCCGCCTTTTTGGCGATCGAGGTGAGTCCAACCGCGCACCAGGCGCGTGGCGGCGTGTTTGAGTTGCGCGAGTTCCACTTGCAGCTTGCCTTCGTGGCTGCGCGCGCGCTGCGCGAAGATATCAAGGATGAGGCCGGTGCGATCGACCACGCGGCACTTGAGCGCCTGCTCCAGGTTGCGTTCCTGGCTGGGCGTGAGCGTGTGGTTGAACAGCACCAGTTCGGCGCTGTGCGCAGCGATGACAGCAGCCAGTTCGTCGAGCTTGCCGCTGCCGATCAAGGTGCGCGGCGTGGTGAGGCGGCGCGACGCCGTGACCAGCGCGGCGGGAATGGCGCCTGCGGAAATCGCCAGTTCCTCGAACTCGCGGGCGACAGCTTCGTCCTGTAGGTCTTCATAACCTACCTGCACCAAAATGGCGATTTCACCGCTCTTGGGCCGTTCAAAAAACAAAACTGCCTCGCGGATCGCGTGTTGCCTCTCGCCCGCCACGAGTGGCGGGTGAGGCAATCAGTCTCGGAGCATTATTAGAAGGTGTTACCTGGCCCTGACGCATCGTCATCGACGCCGATATCGCCGCCCAACATGGGCACGCGCACCTGACGGGCGGGCACCACGGTGGAAATGGCGTGCTTGTAAACCATCTGATTGACAGTGTTTTTCAACACGATCACGAACTGATCGAAAGATTCGATCTGCCCTTGCAGCTTGATGCCGCTTACCAGATAAATGGCGACGGGAACCTTTTCCTTGCGCAGCACGTTAAGAAAAGGGTCTTGTAGGGAATGCCCTTTTGACATGACAACTCTCCTGATTGTTAAGGGTGAATTTTGATACAGCTATTTTTGGTATGACGGTTTTGGTACGGCTATTACTTAACTACCCCAACTGCCGCGTTCACGCTGCTTGCGGCAAGCCTGAACGAGTCGGTACGGTACGCCGAGTCTGGCCCTGGGAAGACCGTGATTTTATCGAGGCCGCCACGCACGGGCTAGCAGTAATTGGTGATTGATCTCAAATTTTTCAAGTAATGTTTCACGCTATTGGTATCTTCGGCACCATCGTTTTGCAGGTTACACCGCAGTGGTGTGAGTTGTGGCCAACTGCGCAGCCAGGTGAGCTGGCGTTTTGCCAGTTGGCGCGTCGCGGCAATGGCGGCGGCGACCATCTCGTCGTAAGAGCAGCGTTGCTCCAGATACTGCCATACCTGGCGATAACCCACGCTGCGCAGGGCGGGCAGATTGGGATCGAGATCGCCGCGCGCGTGCAAGCGGCGTACCTCTTCTACCAGGCCATGCGCCAGCATTTGCTGGAACCGGCGCGCGATACGCTCATGCAAGCGGCTGCGATCCTCTGGAATCATGCCGACAAAATGCAAAGTACAGGGCAAATCAAGCGTTTGCCCGCGCTGCTGCCCGGCATGATGCGCCGACAGTGGCACCCCGGTCAGTTCATACACTTCGAGCGCGCGTTGCAGGCGCTGCGGATCGGTGGGGCGAATGCGCGCGGCGGCGCGCGGGTCCACCGCCGCGAGCCGCTCATGCACCGCTGGCCAGCCTTCGGCTTGCGCCAAGTCGAGAATACGCTGACGCAGCGCAGGCGCGGCGCTGGGCAGCGTTGCCAGGCCATCGCGCAGCGCCTTGAAATAGAGCATGGTGCCGCCTACCAAGAGCGGAATGCGGCCTTGGGCGTGAATCTCGGCGATGGCGCGCAGGGCATCGGCGCGGAAGTCGGCGGCGGAATAGGGCTCGCTGGGATCACGTAGATCAATCAGCCGGTGCGGCGCCTTCGCCAGCGTGGCAGCATCGGGTTTGCCCGCGCCAATGACGAGGCCGCGATACACCAGCGCCGAATCCACACTGATGATGTCGAAAGGGCCTTCCTGCGCCAACTCCACCGCCACTTGGGTCTTGCCGCAGGCGGTGGGGCCCAGCAGACACAGGGCGGGCGGCTTGAGGTTCTCTTGCTTGCTGCTGGGAGAGGGGGAGAGGGCGGTGCTCATGCGAAAACGGGTTGTTTGCTTGACCGTATCCGGCATTGGACAGGGGCGCGCACTATAGCATGTGCCGCCAAACCCTGATTCAGCACCGCGTACGCTTGAGTACAATGCACAACTTTCCTACAGGTTCGATGCACCTCACGTGAAATACACCGCCCCGCTGCCCACCGCGCCGATCGGAATCTTCGATTCCGGCGTTGGCGGTCTTTCCATCCTCAGCGGGTTGCGTGAACTGCTGCCGCACGAAAATCTGCTGTATCTGGCCGACACCCGTTACGCGCCCTATGGCCCCAAAGGCGAGGCGTTCATCCGCGAACGCAGTTTTGCCATCGTCGATTTTTTTCTCGCGCAGGGCGTCAAGGCCGTGGTGATCGCCTGCAATACCGCCACTGCGGCGGCGATAGCCGCCTTGCGCGCGCGCTATGACGTGCCCTTCATCGGTGTGGAACCGGCGGTGAAGACCGCGGCGGCGCTGAGTGCGCGCGGCATCGTCGGTGTTCTAGCCACCAGCGGCACCATCGCCAGTGACAGGTTCATCCGCTTGCAAGACCGCTTCACCGCCCAGGTGCAAATCCTCACGCGCGCCTGTCCGGGCCTGGTGGAGTTGATCGAAGCGCCAGAGTTCGACACCGCCGCGCTTACCGCGCTGTTGTTGGAGTTCACCGCGCCCATGCGCGAAAAGCACGCCGACGTGCTGGTGCTGGGCTGCACGCACTATTCCTTGATTCGCGCGCTGATCCAGGACGTGATGGGGGAAGGCGTGCGCATCGTCGATGCGGAACTGGCGGTAGCGCGAGAAACGCGGCGCCGCCTGGAAGCACTCGGCGCACTCACCAGCAGCACCGCAGGCGGAGAGCTGCGCTTTTTCACCAGCGGTGATCTGCTGCAACAGCAGCGGCTCTTGGCGCGTTATTGGGGTGCTGCCGTGGCAGTATCAGTGTTTTGAAATTGACAATAACTTTGTATTAGCCGCGTTGGTATTAGTGGATGGACTAGTAATTTGATTACCCACCAGGCGAATATCTCTCTAGCCAACACCCGTTTACATTTCACCTCCTGAACACTAGGCCACCCCCGGCCTGGTTATTTGCGTGCTGCGCACCGCATCGTCGGATGAATGCCCAGCACCAGCCAAACCCACTACAGGAGTATGACGAATGGCTACTAACGACGAACTCATGCAATCTCGCGGCTTCCCCATGACCCCGCCCGAAGAGAATGCGCGCCACGACGGCAGCGTGGTGCAAGTAGCCGCCGGGCAAACGGTCAGCGCGGATAGTAGCCAAAGCGAAGTGTTCATCATTCACGCCCGCCGCGAAGACGCGGTGAACTATGCGCTGCAAGGCAACGATCTCGTGGTCGAATTCGCAGACGGGCAAAAACTCACGATTCGCGGCTTTTTCGCCGGCCCCGCGGGCGGCGATCAACTGGTGTTCATCGACGGCGAGCAGCCTTACTGGGTGGATTTTTCGCGCGCGCTGAACGGCGCCGGTGATGGCATTGCTGAAAATCAATTGCATTGGTACGTGCCGGTGGAA
>JAIRJU010000172.1 GCA_031260485.1 Pseudomonadales bacterium
GTTCTCGAAGAGGCGGAGCGGATCGCCGCCAAACCTTGACTTGGTGCGGGTTTTAACCATAATCTGCGCCCCGATTTGGT
This sequence comes from Pseudomonadales bacterium, assembly GCA_031260485.1. Lineage (GTDB taxonomy): Bacteria > Pseudomonadota > Gammaproteobacteria > Pseudomonadales > Pseudohongiellaceae > CAILUG01. Next base: position 81 of record JAIRJU010000172.1, read on the forward strand.
GAGCGGAAGCGTTGATTACCCATCGACCTTCCTTTCGCAACGATTTCTGCGGCAGGTAGCGTAGAAGTTTGCGAGAGGGCCGCGTAACGACTACACCGACCTTGGTTACTGCCGCTGTCGGTTACTTCCAAAGACCCGTCTGAACAAGGCACATTTTTGACTGCTGCTTGTTCTCTCTTTAGGCGCATCACGCCAAGGGTCCAAAGGTTCGACCCGAGCCTCTCCCGATCATCTGAAAGCGTTGGCGGTTTGCGTCCATGGCCAGGGCCATGGCGTGAGCGTTTGGCGTTGGCCTGGCAAACTTTACGAGAGGATACGACAGTGGCTTTACTTTCTGGCGGCGAAATGCTGATTCGTGCGTTGCACGATGCCGGCGTTGAGCTGATATTCGGCTACCCCGGAGGCACCGCCCTCCATATCTACGATGCGATCTTCACCCAAGACAAGGTGGAACACATTCTGGTGCGTCACGAACAGGGCGCGACTCATGCCGCCGATGGTTACGCGCGCGCCACCGGCAGGCCCGGCGTGGTGCTGGTGACTTCTGGACCAGGCGCCACCAATACCATCACCGGCATTGCCACCGCGTTCATGGATTCCATCCCCTTGGTCGTGATTTCGGGGCAGGTGACGCGCGATGCCATCGGCTCCGACGCCTTTCAGGAAACTGACATGATCGGTGTATCGCGCCCGATCGTGAAGCACAGCTTCATGGTACAGAACGCGCAGGACATTCCCGATGTCGTGCGCAAGGCGTTTTTCATCGCCACCACGGGGCGGCCAGGGCCGGTCGTGATCGACATTCCGAAAGACGTTACCGATCCCAACGTGAAGTTCGAGTATGTCTATCCCGAGTCGGTGAAGATTCGCTCCTATGCGCCGCCCACCAAGGGCCATTCGGGGCAGATCAAGAAAGCGGTGGACATCCTGCTCGCGGCGAAGCGCCCCATCATCTACAGCGGCGGCGGCGTGATCATCGGCGAAGGCTCCGAATTGCTCACCACCTTGGCGCGCAAACTGGGCTGCCCAGTCACCAATACCTTGATGGGCCTGGGTGCCTACCCGGCCACGGACAAGCAGTTCGTTGGCATGTTGGGGATGCACGGCACTTACGAAGCCAATATGACGATGCACGAATCCGACGTGATTTTGGCGGTTGGCGCGCGCTTCGATGATCGTGTGACCAACTCCAATGTCAGCAAGTTCTGCCCGGATGCCACGATTCTGCATATCGACATCGACCCGGCCGCCATTTCCAAGACAGTGACGGCGCAGGTGCCGATCGTTGGCCCGGTAGCGCCGGTGCTCAAGGAGATGATCGAACTGGTGGAGGCTGGCAAACAAAAGATCGACCAAGAAGCGCTCAAGGCGTGGTGGGCGAAAATCGAGCAGTGGCGCGCGCGCCAGTGTCTGGCGGTGAAGCCTGCAGGCGGCGACATCATCAAGCCGCAGCAGGTGATCCAGGCGCTGTACGAAGTTACCCAAGGCGATGCTTACGTGACTTCCGACGTGGGTCAGCACCAGATGTTCGCGGCGCAGTACTACCACTTCGACAAGCCGCGGCGCTGGATCAACTCCGGCGGCCTCGGCACGATGGGCTTTGGTTTGCCTGCGGCGATGGGCGTGCAGTTGGCCTTCCCTGGCGCCACGGTTGCCTGTGTCACCGGCGAAGGCAGTATACAAATGAACATTCAAGAACTCGCCACTTGCACGCAGTGCGCGCTGCCGATCAAGATCGTCAATTTGAACAATCAGTCGCTCGGCATGGTACGGCAGTGGCAAGACATGCAGTACGGTGGCCGCCATTCGCACAGTACCTATGCGGATTCGCTGCCCGATTTCGTCAAGCTGGCGCAAGCCTATGGCCATGCCGGCGTCCGTATCGAAAAATTGAGCGAGCTGAAATCGAAGATGGCGGAAGCCTTTGCCATCAAAGACAAACTGGTGTTCCTCGACATCGCGGTAGACCCTACCGAGCATGTCTACCCGATGGCGATTCGCGGCGGCGCAATGAGTGAGATGTTCCTGAGCAAGACGGAGAGAACCTAAATGAGACGCATCATTTCCATTCTGATGGAGAACCAGCCGGGCGCTTTGTCGCGGGTTGTTGGGCTCTTTTCCCAGCGCAACTACAACATCAACTCACTGACCGTGGCGCCGACCGAAGACGCCAGCCTGTCACGCCTTACCTTGACCACGGTGGGGGACGACCGCAAGATCGAACAAATCATCAAGCATCTCAACAAGCTGGTAGATGTGGCCAAGCTCGTGGATTTGACCGAAGGCAGCCATATCGAACGTGAGCTGATGCTGGTGAAGGTCAAGGCCACTGGCGCCCAACGGGCGGAGGTGAAACGGGTGGCGGATATTTTTCGTGGCGATGTGGTTGACATTACCCCAACGATGTATACCATCCAGCTAACCGGTACCAGTGACAAACTTGATGGTTTCATTGCGGCTCTGGCAGGCACTCCAATTCTGGAGGTCGTGCGCACCGGAGTTTCGGGAATAGCAAGAGGGGAAAAGGTGCTAAATCTGTAATGGCAAGTCCATAAAATAGGCCTATAAAGCAGGTCCATAAAATAGGTCCATAAAAATAATAAAAACAGATATAGCGCCAAAATAGAAGAAGACACAGTTACTGCGGACTACAAGTCTGTAAAAGAACAGGTAAAGCCAGGTCAAAAACCTGGCTTTTTATTGCCCGCGGTTTAGATCACTTTTTTCATGTCGGTCATGTAACCACGCAGTTTTTGACCAACGACTTCAACCGGATGATTGCGGATGGCGGCGTTTACGGCGATCAGTTCGCGATCATCCACGCTGTTGTCCTTCACGTTGAGACCCTTGCCGATGACGCTGGCGTCGATCTTGGCCATGAAATTTTTCAGCATCGGCACGGCGGCGTGCGAGAACAGGTAGCAGCCGTATTCCGCAGTGTCGGAGATCACCTTGTTCATTTCGTACAGCTTCTTGCGGCCGATCAGGTTGGCGATCAGCGGGGTTTCGTGCAGCGATTCGTAATAAGCCGATTCCGCGATCACGCCAGCGGCGGTCAAGGTTTCAAAGCACAACTCCACGCCGGCTTTGATCATGGCCGCCAGCAGGATGCCGTGGTCGTAATATTCCTGCTCACTGATGGCGGGGGCGCCCTCGGTGCTGGATAGCTCGAAAGCGGTCTTGGCGGTGTCTTCGCGCCAGGTCAAGAGTTTGCGGTCGTTGTCGGCCCAATCGGCCATCATGCCTTCGGAGAAACGGCCTTCCATGATGTCATCCATGTGCTTTTCGAACAGCGGGCGCAGGATGCTCTTGAGTTCTTCGCTGAGTGTGAAGGCTTTGATCTTCGCCGGGTTGCTCAGGCGATCCATCATGTTGGTGATGCCGCCTTGCTTGAGCCCTTCGGCCACGGTTTCCCAGCCGTGTTGGATCAGCATGGAGGCGTAGGCGGGATTGATGCCAAGCGCCACCATGCGCTCGTAGCACACGATGGAGCCGGTTTGCAGCATTCCGCACAGAATGGTCTGCTCGCCCATGAGGTCGGATTTCACTTCGGCGATGAACGATGATTCCAATACGCCAGCGCGATGGCCGCCAGTGGCGGCAGCGTAGGCTTTGGCGATTTCGAGGCCATCGCCGTTGGGGTCGTTTTCGCGGTGTACCGCGATCAGCGTGGGTACGCCGAAGCCGCGCTTGTATTCTTCGCGCACTTCGGTGCCGGGGCACTTCGGCGCCACCATGATGACGGTGAGGTCTTTGCGGATCTGTGTGCCTTCTTCCACGATGTTGAAGCCATGGGAGTAGGCAAGGCAGGCGCCCTGTTTCATCAGTGGCATGACGTTGTTGATGACGCCGGTGTGCTGCTTGTCTGGCGTCAGGTTGAGCACCAGGTCGGCGCTGGGGATCAGTTCTTCAAAGGTGCCGACTTTGAAACTGTTCTCCGTGGCGCTTTTCCAGGACTGGCGCTTGGCAGTGATGGCGTCGGCGCGCAGGGCGTAGGCGATGTCCAGGCCACTGTCGCGCATGTTCAGACCTTGGTTGAGGCCCTGAGCGCCGCAGCCGAGGATGACAATCTTCTTGCCTTTGAGTTTGTCGACGCCGTGAGCGAATTCCGCGCGCGCCATGAAACGGCATTTGCTCAGTTCTTCCAACTGGAGCCGCAGGGGGAGGGTGTTGAAATAGTTCATCGCAGTGACCTGTGTGGTGGGTAATCGAGGCGGCGATGGTAACGGTTGCTATTTGTTGCGTAAAATGAAAAAACTGCAAGATAATGTTGCTGAAAAAGCAACAATGGCAGCCTCCCCGATGAAGTTCAACGAACTGCGCCTCTTTTTGAATCTATGCAAGACGCTGAGTTTCGCGCGAACCAGCGCCGCCTGCCATGTGGCGCCGTCTAGCTTGTCGCGGATGATCCAGCGCCTTGAAGTGGAGCTTGGTTCACCGCTCTTCGAGCGCGACAATCGCAGCGTCAAGCTCACCAACGCTGGCCAGGCGTTCAAGCGCTTCGCACAGGAAACGCACGACAGTTGGCTGGCGCTGCATCGAGAGTTGCACGCGCAGGATCAGGAACTGCAAGGGGAAATCAGCTTGTTCTGCTCCGTGACGGCGAGCTATTCCTTCCTGTATGAATTGCTCAGCCGTTTTCGTGAAAGTCATCCTCGCATCGAACTGAAAATTCATACAGGCGACACGGCGCAGACCTTGGAGCGGATCCAGCAAGACCAGGAAGACATTGGCATCGCGGCGCTTCCCTCACAGCTTCCTGGTACGCTCGCGGTGCAGATTTTGGCCGATACGCCGCTGGTCTTCATCGCGCCGGTGCAAGGTTATTATTTCGACAGGAAACTGATACGTGACGGCGCTATCGCGTGGCAACAAGTGCCTATGATACTGTCCGAGAAAGGCTTGGCGCGGCAAAGCGCCGATGCCTGGTTCCGGCACAGGAAGATCAAGCCCAACATCTATGCACAAGTGGCGGGCAATGAAGCGATCGTCAGCATGGTCAGCCTGGGGTTTGGGATTGGCCTAGTGCCGCAACTGGTGGTGGATAATAGCCCCTTGCAGCAGTCGATACGTATACTTGAGGTTGACCATGACATGCCGCCGTTTGCGGTGGGGCTGTGCGTACTCAAGCGCAAATTGACGAATCCGCTGGTCAAAGCCTTCTGGGATCTGGCCGCACAGGCGTGAAATCGGGCCTTATTCAGTAGTTGTTATTCAATAGTCGCTATTCAATAGAGTTATTCAATAGAAGCAGTCATCGAGAGCCGAATTGCATGAGTTCCAACGAAGTACAAGATCAAACCCCGCCACCAGAACCTTCGGAACCGGCGCAAGACACCGAAGCGCTCATTGACGAGCACGAAGAGCTTGTCTCGGAGGATGGACAAAAAGTGCGGCGGCGCGGCATCTACCTGTTGCCGAACATGCTGACGACTGGCGCCATGTTCGCAGGCTTTTATGCCGTGATTGCCGGCATGAGCGGCGATTTTCGCCATGCCTGCGTGGCGATCATCGTGTCCATGTGTCTTGATGGCCTGGATGGGCGTGTGGCGCGTCTGACGAAAACCCAGAGCGCGTTCGGCGCCGAATATGACAGCCTTTCCGATATGGTGGCCTTCGGCGTGGCGCCGGGCTTGATTTGTTTCAGTTGGGCGTTGTCGCAGTTGGGCAAGCTGGGCTGGACAGCAGCCTTTATCTATGTCGCCTGCGCCGCGCTGCGCCTGGCGCGTTTCAATGTGCAGTTGGGCAGCACCGACAAGCGCTTCTTTATCGGCTTGGCCAGTCCTTCGGCGGCGGGGTTAGTGGTATTCATGGTCTGGGCCATGTATGAATACAACATCGAGGTGTCGCCGGCCGTGGCCATGTTCGCGGCAGTAGTAACCGTGTTGGCGGGGATATTGATGGTGCTGAACGTCCGCTACTACAGCTTCAAGGATTTGGACTTCAAACATCGCGTGCCGTTTTTCGCCATTCTCGTCCTGATCATGGTCATCGTGATCGTGGCGTGGGATCCGCCTCTGGTGCTGTTTTCCATTGCGGTGTTGTATGCCCTGTCGGGGCCCGTTATGGCGATTTACCTGCGGCGCAAGCGGCGTCATAAGCTCCGTGAAGTAGAGACAGTGCCTGTGGTAGAGCAAGATCGACCGCAGGAATGACACGCGCTGGCAGCCGTTGGTGTGCTGGCGACCCTATCATTGATGAGGTATGAATTAAGGAGACAATCATGTTGATCAAAGTTAAAGCGGCTCATGAGATTCCCTCCTCGGAGATCACGCCTGAGTCTGTCTATCGCGCTCGGCGTGCATTTCTGAAGGGCGCTGGCGTCGCTGGCGCGGGCCTTTTGGCGGGGCCGGTTCTCGGTCAGGAGGCAAGCGGCACGGTGGCGTCGCCGAACAATTCGCCGGAAGCGCTCAACCTCGCCAGCAAGCCGCAATGGCTGGTAGAGCAGGTGGCGGCGCGTCAGCCGGTTCCTGATGAGGGGTTATTCACGACTGGCGAGATGCTCACGCCCTTTCAGGATGTCACCACGTATAACAACTTCTACGAGTTCGGTACGGACAAGAGCGATCCCTCGCGCAATGCGCGCGCGTTCAAGGTGGATCCGTGGACGGTGGAAGTCACAGGCGCGATCGGCAAGCCTGGTACCTATACGCTTGAAGACATCCTCAAGCCTCATGCGCTGGAAGAGCGTATCTATCGTCTGCGCTGCGTCGAGGCGTGGTCCATGGTGATTCCTTGGGTGGGTTTTCCTTTGGGCGATCTGATCAAACGCTTTGAGCCGACCTCCAAGGCGAAATTCGTGGAATTCATTACCTTGATCGATAAGAACCAAATGCCGGGGCAGCGTTCGCGTTTGGCCACCATTGATTGGCCTTACCGGGAAGGGCTGCGCATGGACGAAGCCATGCACCCGCTCACGCTGCTGGCAGTAGGGCTCTATGGCGACATATTGCCAGCGCAAAGTGGCGCCCCGCTGCGGCTGGTGGTGCCTTGGAAATATGGCTTCAAGAGTATCAAATCGATTGTGCGGATCAATTTCCGCGAGACGATGCCCAATACCACCTGGAGCGACCTACAACCCAATGAATACGGCTTTTACGCCAACGTGAATCCGGCGGTAAGCCATCCGCGCTGGAGCCAGGCAACGGAGCGGCGTTTGCCGGGGAGTCTGTTCATGCCGAACCGCATTGGTACCTTACCTTTTAATGGCTACGCCGAGGCAGTGGCGGATTTGTATAAAGGGATGGATCTGCGCAAGCTGTACTGATCTGTCGATCAAGTGCCAATCAGGTAGATCTGCATGATGCCCTGGCGTTCCTGGCTGAAGCTCGGTGTTTTCCTGCTGAGCTTCTATCCTGCGGGCGTGATGTTCTACAAGGTTTACCGTGCCTATGTGGGGCTGCCGGTGGATCTCGGGCCTGATCCACCGCAAACCCTGGCGCTGGAAACGGGGCAATGGGCCATTCGTTTCTTGGTCATTGGCCTATGGATCACCCCGGCGCGCTACCTGTTCAATGCCCCCTCTCTCTGGCAGTACCGGCGCATGATAGGTCTGTACGCGCTGTTTTACGTCGTTTTGCACTTCTGGGTCTTTCTGTTCTTCATCCTTCAACTAAGTTTCGCGGACTTGGGGCAGGAGATCGTACAGCGGCCTTATATCATGCTGGGCTTTTTGGCTTTGGTGTTACTGCTTCCGCTGGGGCTTACCTCCTTCCAAGCGGCGCAGCGTAAACTGGGGCGAAACTGGAAGCGGCTGCATCGCCTTGTATACGTCATCAACATCCTTGCGGTGCTCCATGTGGTTTGGATTGTGAGGTCGAGCTACGCAGATGCAGTTTTGTATGGGAGTCTGGTAACATTCGCCCTCCTCTATCGGCTGCTGCGCAGCCAGGTGGAGGCGGTGCGCAAGTTTCACTTGCTCATGGTCCTTAAAGGGGCGGATAAGAAATAGTGAAAATTATTTTGCTTCCCCTCTTGCACAAGGAAACGAGCTAAGTATAATGCGCGCTCTCTTGAGGCGAGGGTCTCGAGGCGGTTCAAAGGCGGTGTTAAAGCCGTATTTTTGAGCAGTTCTTTAACAGGACGATCAAGTAATAGAAGTGGGCGTTTGCCGGGATA
>JAIRJU010000060.1 GCA_031260485.1 Pseudomonadales bacterium
GAAGGCGGAAAAAATGGCCGAGATGAAGCAACAGGGCATCGAATTCGAAGAGCGCATCGCCAAGCTCGAAGCGATGGACTACCCCAAACCGCAGAAAGAATTCATCTACAACACTTTCAACGCCTTCATCTTGAAGCACCCGTGGGTGGGGCAGGAAAACATTCGCCCCAAAAGCATCGTGCGCGAGATGGTGGAAAACTATGTGGATTTCGCGGACTACATCAAACTCTATGACCTCGAACGCTCCGAAGGCGTACTGCTGCGGCACATTGCCAGCGTACACAAGGTGCTGGCGCACACCGTGCCGCCAGCCTTCAAGAATGACGACGTGCAGGAGATAGAAGCTTGGCTGGCCGGCCTTCTGCGCGGCACGGACAGCAGCCTCTTGGACGAATGGGAGCGCCTCAAGAATCCACAGTGGCAAGTGCAAGACGAAGACGCCGCCACCACCGAGGCGCTGGAAGTGATCGACATCACCAAAAACAAACGCGAATTCACCGCACTGATCCGCGCCGAAATTTTCCACTTTCTGCGCGCACTAGCCACTGGCCGCCACGCCGCCGCGGCAGCGCTGGTGCCACCTTGGACCGAGGCGGAGTTATCGCAGAAGATGCAGGCGTATTACCAAGAGCACCAGCGCCTCACGCTCGACCCCGAAGCCCGCAACCACCGACATACCCACATCACGATGGATGACACTGCCGGCCTCTGGCACATTGCGCAAGTATTGGTGGACCCCGACGGCCTGAACGATTGGCAGGCGATATTTACGGTGGATAAAGCGCTAGCCAGGGAAGAGGGCAAGCCGGTGCTGAGGCTGATCGACATGGCTTCGCTGATCTAGCCGAGCAGCAAGCGGCTCTTCTTGAAGAGAAAGGATTTGGCTTTCCGTTGTCCACTATTGCCATGCTGCGCAAAGTCGCAGCATCCATGGATTCTGCGGCTTTGCTACGCAGAGCACACAATGGCAAAGGAGGCTTTGCGACGCTACGGCGAACCACTGCCATTACGGCGCTTGCGCTGTTCGAGGTGTTCGTGAACGCCGCGGCGCAGTGCGCTGGTGGTTTTTTCCAGTTCATGCACGGTGTACAGGATGAAAAGCACCACGAATGACAGTTTGATTGCGGTGGCTTCATGGCCCGCGGCGATGCACACGCCGAGCGCCGCCAGTGCCCAGATGGCGGCGGCGGAGGTGATGCCCATGATGGCGCCGTCGCGCGTCATGATGACGCCCGCGCCGAGAAAGCCCACGCCAGTGACCACCTGGCCAATGGTGCGGGTAGGGTCCACGTTGCCGCTGTTGTCGAGATGCAGTGACAGTGCCACGAACATGTATGTGGCGAGCACGATCAAGGTGGACGTGCGAATGCCGATGGGCTTGCCGCTCAGTTGGCGTTCGACGCCGATGATCGAACCGCAGAGCAGGGCGGTGCCCACCGCAGGCCAATCGAAGGGGGCGATTGATAGCAAGGTGCTCAGGCTGGGCATCGGCGGAAACTCTCTGCGTCGAAGGACGCCGTGGTGACGGCGGATTGTGGGCATAGCGCAGCAGCATTGCAACGCGGTGCGGTGGCGGGTTGCGGTCAGTGCTAAAGCGGCTCACACTCCGCGCGATTGGTGTATTGGGTGGCAGGTAAGAGAGGAACGTCGATGCCTTGGTCATTTTCCCCCGCGCAGGGTTTGCGCAAATTGGTGCGTGGAGCGGCGCGTCAGGGTGTGTGGCTCGTGCCACTGGTGTTGTGTGCGGGCGCCATCACCTTGGCGCAGGAACCCAAGTCGTCCAACAAGCCGCCCTTGCACGCCACGCATTGGGTGGCGATTACCGGCAAGCCGCTGGCGGCCAGCGCGGGCGCGGTCATCTTCACTCAGGGCGGCAACGCGGTGGATGCGGCCTGCGCCATGCTGGGCGCCGTGGCCACCATGTGGGACACGCTCGGCTGGGGTGGCGAAACGCAGGCATTGATCCGTGATCCGCGCAGCGGCAAGGTGATTGCCATCAATGCGCTCGGTGCGGCGCCGAGCGGCGCCACGCCAGAGTACTTCCGCGACAAGCTCCATATGGCCTATCCGCCGGAATATGGCCCGCTGGCGGCCACCACGCCAGGCACGCCGGGCGGGTTGCTGGTGATGCTGGCGCGCTACGGCACCATGAGTCTGGCGCAGGTGTTGGCGCCGGCGATGGAAATGGCGCGCGGTTATCCCATCGAAAAAGTGCAAGTGGATAACCTCAAAGGGGCCGAGGGCTTGATTCGCACCTGGCCGGATTCGAGCCGTGTGTTCTTGCCGCATCTCGATCCCAAGGCGCCGCGCCAAAGCGGCGTGCCGCGCCCTGGCGAGTTGCTGCGCCAAAGCGATTTGCTTGCCACGCTGGAAAAACTGGTGCAGTCCGAACGCGAGGCGCTTGCCAAGGGCGCCAGCCGTGAGGACGCCATCATGGCCGCCTATGAACGCTTCTATCGTGGCGACATCGCGCAGGAGTTGACGCGCGCGGTGCAGGCGGCGGGCGGGCTCATCACCATGGCAGACCTCGATCGCTGGCAGGTGCATGTCGAAGAGCCGGTGAGCACCACGTATAAAGGCATCGAGGTGTACAAGCTCAATTCCTGGGTGCAGGGGCCGGTGATGTTGCAGATGTTGAACCTGCTGGAAGGTTTCGATCTGCGCGCCATGGGCTACAACTCGCCGCAGTACATTCACACCCTGTATCAGGCGATGAACCTGGCCTACGCCGACCGCGATTTCTACTACGGCGATCCCTACTACCCGCCCGAAGAGCCGATCCAGGGCCTGCTCAGCAAGGACTACGCCAGAAGCCGCGCGGCCTCCATCAATCCCGGCCACAACGATCCCACGGTGCGCCCAGGCGATCCCTATCCGTTCCAGGGCGGCAGCAATCCGTTCCAAGAGCTGCTCGATAAATGGCAGATCAAGCGAGCGGCGCCGCCGTTGGCGCTGGCCGATCCTTACGGCTTCGACCATGAACAAGCGTTGCGTGCAGGCACCACCAGCATTCAGGCCGCCGATGCTGCGGGCTGGATGGTGTCGATCACGCCGAGCGGCGGCTGGATTCCCGCGTTCATCGCGGGCAATACCGGCGTTGGCCTCTCGCAGCGGATGCAGAGTTTCGACATGGACCCCAGCCGCAATCCCTTCAATGTGATGGAACCCGGCAAACGGCCACGCGCCACGCTGTCGCCGGGGCTGGCGCTCAAGGATGGCAAGCCGCTCTTGTCGTTCGCGGTGCAGGGCGGCGATTTCCAGGATCAGAACCTGTTGCAGTTTTTCCTCAACGTGGTCGAGTTTGGCATGGATCCGCAACAGGCCAGCGAGGCCGCCAACATGGGCAGTTATCAGGTGCATAGCTCGTTCGGCGATCACACCAGCGAGCCGGGCAAGCTGTTGCTGCGCGCCGATACGCCGGTGGAAGTAGAAGTGCAACTCGCCCGCATGGGCTACGACATCGTGGTGGCGGACAAAACCTCGGGGCCGATCAACGGCATAGGGTTCGATCCAGTCCAGGGCACCATGATCGGCGGCTCCAGTGATTTCGGCGACGACTACGGCGTGGCCTGGTAGAGAGTGGCGCAATTTGCCTTCACTCAAGGAAGTCAAGCGGGTATTAGCTGTTATAATGCCGCCGTTTTTTCAGCGCAAAGGTAAGATGCAATGGTGTGGAAACAGCACGACTACGACAACATCCCCGGCACATATGTGTTCGACGGGCATCATGCCCATGGCGCCTACGCGCTGAACAAATTGCTGTTTTCCTTCAATACCGAGGAAAACCGCTCCACGTTCGATGCCGACCCTGCCGCGTATTGCGACAAGTTCGGCGTCATCGGCAAGTACAAGGATACGGTTCTGAACAAGGACTTCCTCGGCATGTTGCGCATGGGCGCGAACATCTATTTCATGGCAAAGATGGCCATTCCACGCGGCACCTCCGTACAGGATGCCGGCGCGCAGTTCCAAGGCATCACCACCAAGGAATTTCAGGAAAAGCTGTTGCAGAAGGGCGCTGGGCTCGTCGCCAAGTTGGAAAAAGTAGGAGGATATTGGAATGGCTAAGATCATTGGCGGTGTCACCAGTTCTCACATCCCGGCGGTAGGCAATGCCATCGCCAACGGGCTCACCCAAGAACCGTACTGGAAACGCTTTTTCGACGGCTACGAGCCGGCCAAGGCGTGGCTGCGCGAGGTCGCCAAGCCAGATCTCGT
>JAIRJU010000204.1 GCA_031260485.1 Pseudomonadales bacterium
AACATTAGTTGTGCCTTCGGTCTTCCGCGCATCATTGTCCTCGTCGTGTCCATACCCTATACGACAAAGATGGGAATACTTTCAAATAATTCAATGAATTTCTAACTCAGGACACTAGCGTACCGACCGGAGATTGATGGTCTTCGCGCCATTGCCGTTATCGCGGTGTTGATCTATCACGCGGGATTCACGCTTGCCGGGCAGGTGGTGTTACCGGGCGGCTATGTCGGCGTGGACGTATTCTTTGTGATCTCTGGTTATTTGATTACCTCGATCATGCGCCGCGAACTCGATGCGGGTAGCTTCAGCTTCAAGCGCTTCTATTTGCGCCGCGCGCGGCGAATTCTGCCTGCGCTGGTGCTGGTGATTTTTTGTACCACCTTGGCGGCGCTGGCGCTGCTGCGGCTGGAAGCCTTGCGGGAGTATTTCAGTACCGCGCTGGCGGCGCTGTGGTCGTTCTCGAATATCGTGCTTTGGCGGCTGGATAGTTACTACGCGGCGCCCAGCGAATTGAAGCCGCTGCTGCATACCTGGTCTTTGGGTATCGAAGAGCAGTTTTATTTGCTGTTCCCTATTTTTTTGGTGCTGCTGTACCGCGTTGCGCGCTGCTACGTAACACCCTTGTTGCTGTTGTCGGCGGCGGTATCGCTCTTGCTGGCGCAGTACGGTAGCCGCCATTTCCCCAATGCCACTTTCTATCTGTTGCCTACGCGCGCCTGGGAATTATTGGCTGGCGCGTTATTGGCGCTATCAGTTGGCACGAACACGCAAGCCCACGTGAAGGCGGCGCTACTCAGCAATATGGGCTTGGTTTTGATTCTGTCATCGCTGTTTATCTTTGGCCGGCAAACACTACATCCTTCGTTTTTGACCTTGTTGCCCGTTATCGGCACGGCACTGGTGCTTCAGTACAGCGGGCAGGGCGCACAGGGCGTCGCTACACGTCTGCTGCGCAGCAAGCCTCTGGTGTTCATCGGCTTGCTCTCCTACGGGCTTTATCTGTGGCACTTTCCACTATTCGCACTATACCGTTACACGCTCGGTGAGCCCGCCGTGCTGATGAAGCTGAGCTTGCTGTTGCTGTCGGTGCTGTTGGCAGTAACCTCCTTCTATACGCTGGAAAAGCCACTGCGTTTTTCCAGTGCTATCAGCGGGCGCGCTTTTATCAAAGGCATGGTTCTTACGATGCTGCTGCTCAGTGGCGCCTCGGCCATTGGCTATCACACGGTCTATAAAGAAAGCGCCGCGCTCATCGTCGCCGGCCATGCCGTCAATCTGGACGCAGAAAAACAGAAGCGGTCCTCACGCATCGGCGAGCATTGCTCAGCGTTGGGTTGGGATATATGCGACAAGGTCCAAAAAGGTGCCGTCAACGTACTGATAATCGGCGATAGCCTGGTGGACGATGCCTACAACATCCTGGATCAGCGTTATCCGAATTATCACTTCATGCGCAGCACCCGCGGCGGCTGCCCGCCGCATCCTGATCTGGTTTCGGTGTTGACCTTCGAGCTACCTGGCCTGCAAGAATGTCTTGCCTTGAACCGCGCGCGTTTTGATCCAGCCAGCCTTGTGGGTATTGATGGCGTGGTGATCCACAATCGTTATGTTTGGTTCACACCTGAAGACCTCAAACCTTATCTCGATTTTTTGCGTGAGGCGGGCGTGAAAAACATTTTACTGTTTGGCAACTATATTGCGCTCAACCAAAATCTGGCAGAATCGCTTTCGATCTTCACCAGCGGCAATGCCTATGCGGATTTGAAGCAATCCGGCATCATCGCCAGCGAGTTCATCTTCGAGGACGAATTGCGTGCACTGGCGCAAACTTATGATGCAGCGTTTGTCAGTTTGCAACAGGCAGCCTGCAACGAAAGCGGTTGTCCGGTGTTTACGGACGGCTATCCTTATTCCTGGGATGAAGTACATTTTTCACTCGAATTTTCTACGTATATGGCCACAGTGTTGGCGCCAGAGTTACAAGAAACGTGGTTGGATAAGTTGTAGGGATTGCAGCGTATAGCCTATTGTGGCGTCGCTTTGGGATGCCTTTGAGAGCCCTGTTTTATGAGTCAGGCGGAAGTGTTCAAAAATTTCACCATCGCAGTGCTGCTGCCCTGTCTGAATGAAGAAAAAACCATCGCTAGCGTGGTGGCGAACTTTCGTGCTGTCTTGCCCTCCGCGCAGGTGTTCGTGTTCGACAACGGCTCTACCGACGATACCGCCCTGGCGGCGCGGCAAGCGGGCGCGGTGGTGAAAACGGTGCGCGAAAAAGGCAAGGGCAATGTGGTCAGGCGCATGTTCGCTGATGTCGAAGCCGATATTTATCTGATGGCGGATGGCGATCTGACTTACGACAGTGCCGCTGCGCCGCTCGTGATCGCCAAACTGGTTGAAGAAGGCTGGGACATGGCCGTGGGCTGCCGGCAAGATGACGAATCGGAGCAAGGCGGCGCGACGTATCGCAAGGGGCACCGCTTCGGCAATTGGTTGCTCACCACGGTGGTGGGGCAACTGTTTGGCGGGCATTTTTCCGACATGCTGTCGGGGTATCGGGCGTTCACCCGGCGCTTTGTCAAGTCGTTTCCCGCGCAGTCGCGCGGTTTTGAAATTGAAACCGAATTGACTATCCATGCCTTGGAACAACGGATGCCCTACGGCGAGTTGGTCACGCGCTATTTCTCGCGGCCCACGGGCTCGACCAGCAAGCTCTCCACATGGAAGGATGGGTTCAAAATTTTGAAAATGATCGCCCGCTTGTTCATGGTCGAAAGGCCGCTGGCGTTTTACAGCGTGATTGCCGCGCTGTTGATCGGGTTGAGCGTGTTGCTGTCTTTGCCGCTCTTCAGTGGCTATTGGCAGACGGGCCTAGTGCCGCGGATTCCCACGGCGATCTTGTGCGTTGGCCTGGTGTTGACGGGCGTGCTGGCCTTGGTCTTGGGGCTGATGTTGGATGGCATTTCGATCAACCGTCAGGAAATCCGGCGCTTGGCGTATCTGGCGACGCCGCTGTTGCAAGCAAAAAAAGAGCAGTGAAAAAGAGAGTAGTGAAAAAGAGAGCAGTGAAATGGCAGCATTGATTCGGCAGTTCATCATTTTCGGCATCGTTGGCGCGAGCGCTTTTCTTGTCGATACCGCGGTGTTGTACCTGCTCAAGGACGCCTTGGGCTTGTATGTGGGCAGAGGCGTGTCGTTTGTGGTGGCAACGGTATTTACCTGGCTGGTCAACCGCTCGGTGACGTTTGCCAAAGCCAG
>JAIRJU010000233.1 GCA_031260485.1 Pseudomonadales bacterium
GAGCCACATCGACTTCGGCGCTAACGCGGTCGCCGAGCGCCAAGCTGCCCGTGCGCAAAACACCATGATGGCCGAACACATCGGCCTGAATTTTCTGCGTATCCTCGACCGTGAACAGCAGCGCCGCGCCGTTCACCAGAGCGCCGCTGTCGCCAATTTGACCGCCCGATTCAGCGTAGAACGGGGTGTTGTCGAGCACCACCACACCACTTTGGCCTGCGCTCATCCGGCTTACCGGAGCGCCTTCGACATAAAGCGCGCCAACCCTGGCGTCCGCCACAGCCAAACGCTCATAGCCCTGGAAGGCCGTGGCCTGGCCGCTGTAGTCCAAAGCCGCGGCCATCTTGAATTTGCCCGCGGCGCGCGCTTGTTCGCGCTGCTGCGCCATGGCGGCATCAAACGCGGTGACATCGACACTGAGGCCCTTTTCGCGGCAAACATCGGCGGTCAGATCGAGCGGAAAGCCATAAGTATCGTGTAATTTGAACGCGATTTCGCCTTCAAGCTCCGCGCCTTGCTTGCCAGCCAATGCCGCCAACGCAGTGTCGAGAATGTCCATGCCGTTGGCGATGGTCTCGAAAAAGCGCTCTTCTTCTTGGCGCAACACTTCGGTGATTCTGGATTCTTTCGCTGCCAGTTCCGGGTAAGCGGCGCCCATTTGCGCCACGAGATCCTTGACCAAACGGTGGAAAAACGCCGTGCGGGCGCCCAGTTTGTAACCGTGGCGGATGGCACGGCGGACAATGCGGCGCAGCACGTAGGCGCGGCCTTCATTGCCGGGAATGACGCCATCGGCAATCAAAAAGGCACAGGCGCGGATGTGATCGGCCAGCACTTTCAACGAAGGGCTGCCAAGATCGGTGCTGCGGGTTTCACGCGCGGCGGCTTTGATCAGTGCCTGAAACAGGTCGATGTCGTAGTTGGAGTGAACTCGCTGCAACACGGCCGCGATGCGTTCGAGCCCCATGCCGGTATCGACGCTCGGCTTTGGCAGTTTGTGCATGACACCGGCGTCGTCACGGTTGAACTGCATGAAAACGTTGTTCCAGATTTCGATGTAACGATCACCGTCTTCATCCGGGCTGCCGGGCGGGCCGCCAGGAATGCCGGGGCCATGATCGTAGAAAATTTCGGTACACGGGCCGCAGGGGCCAGTGTCGCCCATCATCCAGAAATTATCGGAAGCGTAACGCGCGCCTTTGTTGTCGCCGATACGGACCAAACGTTCCACGGGAATGCCGATGTCTTGATGCCAGATGGCGTAGGCTTCTTCATCTTCGGCATAGACCGTGACCCACAACCTGTCACCGGGCAAATGCAGCCACTGGGCGCTGGTCAAAAATTCCCAGGCAAAGCGAATCGCATCGCGCTTGAAATAGTCGCCAAAGCTGAAATTGCCGAGCATTTCAAAGAAGGTGTGGTGGCGGGCGGTGTAGCCGACATTTTCCAGGTCGTTATGCTTGCCGCCCGCGCGAACGCACTTTTGTGCGGTGGCGGCGCGGGTATAAGGGCGCTTGTCGAAGCCGAGAAACACATCCTTGAACTGGTTCATGCCGGCGTTGGTGAACAGCAGCGTCGGGTCATCGTGCGGTACCAGCGAACTGCTGGGCACCACGGCATGGCCCTGCTCCCGGAAATAATCCAGGAAGGCTTGACGGATTTCGGCGCTGGTCATTGGGCTCTTATTCATCATCGGCGCAGCTACTCATCATCAGCGTAGCTACCATCATCGGCATAGCAGTGGTTCTGTAACGCGGACACCTGTTCTGGCTGTGTCACTGCTCAAGAAGACCTTACAAAGGGCGCGGATTATATACACTTGGGGGGTGTATGACACCCATTCCCAACCAGTTGCACTTTGCTTTCACTTTGAGAAACACCAGGAAAGGGCTCACCCAGCCACTGGCTCGGGTAGAATCCCAAGGGTTTTAATGCCATGAAATCGAGGATGCGATGGTAAGCGTAGGCGAAGTGCTCTGGCAGCCCAGCCAGGCGTGGGTGGAAAATACCAATGTTCACCATTTCAGACGCTGGCTCCAACAACGGCGCCAGCGGGAATTCACCGATCTTCACGCCTTATACCGCTGGTCTGTCGCAGAGATCGACGAATTCTGGGGCGCGCTGTGGGATTTTTTTCAAATTCAGGCCAGCACGCCGCCTACTCAGGTGCTGGGCCGGCGCGAGATGCCGGGCGCACAGTGGTTTCCTGGCGCGCGCCTCAACTACGCCGAACACATTTTGCGCCACGAGCGCCCTGGCCATAGCGCCTTGCTGTACTGCAGCGAACAAAGCCCGCTGCAAGCCATGGACTGGCGCGAATTCGGCGCCATGGTACGCAAACTCGCCACCCGCCTGCGCGAGCTGGGCGTAAAACCCGGTGATCGCGTCGCCGCCTACATGAGCAACACTCCCGAAGCCGTCATTGCGCTGCTCGCCACCAGCAGCATCGGCGCCATCTGGTCGTCTTGCTCGCCGGATTTCGGCGCCCACAGCGTATTGGATCGTTTGTCACAAATCGAACCTCGCGTATTGTTCTGCGTGGATGGCTATCATTACAAAGGCAAGGCGTTCAGTCGCAAGCAGGAACTTTGCGACATCATCGCCGCCCTGCCCTCACTCGATACGATCATCTATTTGCCACACCTGCACCCAGATGATGCAACGCTGCCCATGCCAGGCGCCTT